>JAGPBG010000367.1 GCA_018063485.1 Cypionkella sp. | reverse complement strand
GGCGGCGCGGTCGATGACGACGCCCGTTTCGCCGCAGCCATCGCAGGTTTTGGCCAATTGCTGACGGGTGGCAAATATCTGGGCGATTGGGGTTGGGATCAGGCGATTGAACTGGCCCTTGCCGCGCGCGGCTCGGATGATTTCGGCTATCGGATCGAGGCGGTCAACCTGATGCGAACAGCTGCCGCCCTGTCGGCAAAATAGCAACCCAAAGGCCCCGGTTTCCCACCCGGCCCTTGCTGCAATTCGGGTTGGGGGAACCTGCGCGAACTGCTCTTGAGAAGAGCAGAAAGGCCCCGGCGAAAACCAGGGCCTTTCTGGATTTGGTTGGCTTAAACCGCAGCCTGCTCCAAAGCGCGCGGGGCGTCAGCCTTCAGCGCGATCTCGATCCGGCGGGGTTTCAGCGCCTCGGGCATTTCCCGCACAAGGTCGATGTGCAACATACCCAGCTCATGCTCGGCACCGGTCACGCGAACATGATCGGCCAAGGCAAAGCGGCGCTCAAAGGCGCGGGTGGCGATGCCACGGTGAAGATAGGTCTTGCCCTCGGCCTCGGGGGCCTTGCGGGCGGCAACCAAAACCGCGCCTTCCTTTACCTCAACCGAAAGCTCATCGGGGGTAAAACCAGCAACCGCAATCGAAATGCGGTAGGAGTTTTCGTCTATTTTCTCGATGTTATAGGGCGGATAGGTGGGTTGAGCCACGTCAGTGGTCAGCGCGCGGTCCATAAGATCGGCGATGCGGTCAAAGCCGACGGTGGCGCGGTATAGCGGAGCAAAATCAAGATTACGCATGGTCATCCTCATAAAAGCGATGGGCTCTTGCGAGCGCGTGATAACCCTCCCTTGGCGGGACGGGCCAGAAGAGCAAAGGCCCGTCATGGCGCCTTTGCCTCATCAATATGGGAATGTTACCTTGTGCTTCAAGAGGCGGTCAGGGCGTGGCAGGTGGCGCCTTTACAAACTTTGCCCCACTCGCGGTTCCGCCCGACAACAGGCGAACCTTTTGGCCAATTCCAGGTGCGCTTTCGTTCATCGCCATCATCAAGGTTGCCAGTGGAGCGGTAACCGAGGTGCCCAGCGCCACGCGCTTGCCCTGAACGTCGGCCTTGGCCGACACGATCGAGACAATCTTTTCCATCCCGTCACGCAAGGCAAAAATCGGTGCGCCCGAGGATCCGAAATCAACATCGCAATTCATCACCACAACCGAGGGTTGGCGTTCCAGCACATGACACGAGCGCTGGAGCGACGGCGCTTCGGCGCGATCCTGGGCATAGGAGACCACGCTAACCTGATCTCCGGCTGCAGGGCCGGTGTCGGTGGCAAAGGGTTTGATCGAGGGCAGCCGGATCGGCTGATCCAGCCGTAGCAATGCGAGATCAAAGGCTACGCGATCAAGGTTGTCAGCGCCCGAATAGACATAATCAGGATGGGGCAAAGCCACTTTGACATGGCGATAAGCCTCGGCCCGGCCGCTGCGCCATCCCGCCAGAAACTCGATGCTTGCGACATCGACGCTTGCGCCGGTATCCTTGTCAAACAGGCAATGTGCGGCGGTCAGAACCAGATCAGGTGCAATCAAGGTGGCAGTGCAAAACCCGCGTGTGCCCAGATTCAGCCGCCCCACAGCCTGCCAACCGCGCATATCATCGCCATTTTGCATCGGCTCCAGTCTGGTATCTTTGGTTTGCGCCAGAACGGGGGTCGCCAAAGGCAACAGGAGCGTGAGCAAAAACAGGAATTGGCGCATGTAGTCTCCGGGGTTTGCGCAGAATTACCCCGGCAATCGGGCGAATCTATGACGGCTGGAAACCCGCCTCCGCCAAGGCGCGGGGGCGCGGCCCGCCTGTGGCCCAATCCAGCAATTCCACCGTATGCACCACCGGAACCCCGGTGCCAGAGCCGATCTGCATCATGCAGCCGATATTTCCCGCAGCGATGATATCGGGCGTCTTGGCCTCCAGAGTTTGCACCTTGAGGGCCTTCAATTGCCGGCTGATCTCGGGCTGCATAAGATTGTAGGTGCCAGCCGACCCGCAACACAGGTGGCTGCTGGCTGGCTCGACTACAATAAAGCCCGCGCGCTTCAGAAGGTCTTTCGGAGCAGACTTGATCTGTTGACCGTGTTGCAGCGAACAGGCAGCGTGATAGGCCACCCGCAGCCGCTTTGGTGCGCCTTCGGGCAGGCCGAGTTTCATAAGGATCTCGGAGATATCCATGGCTTTGGTGGAAACTTGAGCGGCCTCTGCCTCCAAAGCATCGCCTTTGAACATATGGCCGTAATCCTTCACCGTAGTGCCGCAACCCGAGGTATTGATCACCACTGCATCAACTTTCTCCGCTGACCAGGCGCGGATATTGGCGGCGGCAGCGGTATGACTCAGGTCGGTCTTGCCCATATGATGCGCAAGCGCCCCGCAACAGCCAGAACCCTTGGCCACCACCACTTCGCAGCCCAAACGGCGCAGGATGCGGATAGTGGCATCGTTGATATCGGTATTCAGCGCCTTTTGCGCGCAGCCCGTCATCAGCGCAACCCGCATCCGCTGGGGCGCAAGCGGGGCGAACACCTGCGGATCGTCGTTGCGGCTAATGGGAGGAATGATTTTCGGGGCCATCTCCAGCATGGCGCGCAGGCGCGGATCGGGAATCAAGCTCTTGAAGGGGCGGGCGAGTTTCGCATCCAGAAGCGCCAAACGAAACCGTATGGGATGGGGCAGAACCCAAGCCAGAATCGCGCGCAAACTTCGGTCCACAAAGGGGCGTTTGTAGGTTTTCTCGATATAATCGCGCGCCTGATCAATCAGATGCATGTAGTCCACGCCCGAAGGGCAGGTGGTCATACAGGCAAGGCACGACAGGCAGCGATCAATGTGCTTTACCGTGCGCGCGTCGGCGGGGCGTCCGGTTTCCAGCATTTCCTTGATCAGGTAAATCCGCCCGCGCGGGCTATCCAACTCGTCACCCAGCAACTGATAGGTGGGGCAAGTGGCCGTGCAAAAGCCACAATGCACGCAAGAACGCAGGATGCCATCAGCTTCGGCCAAGGCCGGGTCGCGCAATTGTTCGGGGGTGAAATTGGTTTGCATCAGCCCATCATCCCCTGATTGAATACGCCGCGTGGGTCGAATTCATGGCGCAAGGCGCGGCAGA
>JAGPBG010000366.1 GCA_018063485.1 Cypionkella sp. | reverse complement strand
CACAGCGGATTGATCAAACCCCTTTGACATATCCCATGGCCTGCGGGCGGCTTTGGCTGCGGCTTGCAGATCGCGGCGGGTCAGATCATTGCCGGCCGCATAACCCCAGATCAGGCCCTCGGCGTCGCAATCGGCAATATTCTGGCCGGTGCCGCCAATAGCGATGACCAATTCGGCCTCGTGATGCAGATCGGTCGTGGCGCTTGGGTAGGGGATTACCGCGCCGCTATCAACAACTGCGTCGGCAGGCTTGGTGAAGAAGAACGGCGGTTCGGCTTCTGGATCATGGCCCATCTCGCGGGCATGTTCGGCATAGTTGCGACCCACACAAAAGATGCGGCGGACTGCAAAGCGGTCTTTGGAGCCTTCAACGGCGACACTTGCCTGAGGCGGCAGCGGCAGAACGAATCGCATCACGGCCCCATTGTGAAGCATTGCACCGAGCGCGCTTGCAGGCGACGACAGGCCAGATCTGCCTCTTCCTGTCCAAGGCCCAGCACATTGGCATCAAAGCCGCCGCTGCGTTGCGTGATCTTGCGCAAGCCGCTGCCCAAAGTGGCACTTTCTGCCAATTGGATTTTCAGCAAGGCGCGCTCGGCCTCGCCATGGCTGTTGAACCGTCCGACATTCACACCCCAATGCCGCCCGCCCGAGGTGGAAACGCGCGTCACCACTTCCGAGTCCGCCAGCCCGACCGGGTTTTCGGCGGTGGCCAGCACCACCTCGTCATAAATCGGGGCGTTGCGCTTGGGCTTGGGTGCGGCTGCCACCAAAAGCACCGGTTGTGCCATCGCGGGGGCCGCAGTGACACTGAGCGCGGGGGCTTCAGTGACAAGCGGCGCAGCGCTGGCGGCCGCAAGCGTGGCGATCTGGGCTTCATCGGGCAGGGGCGTCATTTGTGCCTCGGCATCGGGTTCGACGGTTGCCAAAGTGGCGGCCTGACCCTGAAGGCTATTGGGATCGGGCGGGGTGGCAGTGGCTTCGGCCAGCGCGCCCATGATGTCATCCTGCATTGAGGCAACCACGACTTCGGCCGCTGCGCCATTATCGCCCGGTCGGGCCATCGGACGAGGGGAGATTTTCACCTCCATCACCAGGCGAATCGTTTTGGCTGATCCGCCCTGTGGCCCATCTTCTTCTTCGGGCGCATTGCTCGCGACGAGCACCTCTTCATCGGCGTTCTTGTAAACCAGAGCTGCGGGGGCTTGCTCATTGGCACGGCGCGGGGCCTTGGCGAATCCCAGATCGAGCAGTTTTGCCACTTTGGCGTTGCGATCTGCCGTCGATTTTCCGCCGAACACGGTTGCGATGATCCGCACGCCGTTGCGCTCCGCCGATGCGGTCAGATTGAAGCCGGCAGGTTCGGTATAGCCGGTCTTGATACCATCCGCGCCCTTGTAGCTGTCCAGAAAGCGGCGGTTGGTATTGGCCACTTCACGCAGGCCTGCATCCGTGGAGCGGCGCGAGAAGATGTTGTAATATTGCGGGAAATCGTAAAAGAGATGCCGCCCAAGGATCGACATGTCATGGGCCGTGGACAGATGCCCCGATGCCGTCAGGCCATTGGCATTTTTGAACGTGGTGTTTTTCATGCCCATGGCGCGCGCGGTTTTGGTCATCCGCTGGCCGAATTTTTCCGGGCTTCCCGCGATATGGTCGCCAATCGCCGCTGCCGCATCATTGGCCGATTTCACCGCTGCCGCGCGGATCAGATAGCGCAACTGGATCTTTTGTCCGGCTTTGAGCCCCAACTTCGAAGGTGGCTCCGAAGCCGCATTTTTTGAAACGGTGATCATGGTATCAAGGGATAGCCGCCCGCGCTGGATCTCTTCGAATGTGATGTAAAGGGTCATCATCTTGGTCAGCGATGCCGGATGCAGGCGGGTATCGGCATTTTCGGTATACAGAGTCTCGCCGGTGCGGGCATCCATTACATAGGCGGCATAGGGTGCGGCACGGGTTTGCTGCGGAGCAGAGCAAGCCGCGATTACGGCAATCGCCATGAGAATAAGGAAATTGCGGAGATACTGCCCCGGTAAGGGTGCCATCAGCCTGTTCATGCCATCTGCCTCATCACCCCTCATTTGACGGGGGTTTTAATCTGCCTGAAGTCAGCCTAGCAGAAGGGATGATTCAGGAAAACCCCTTATTTTCAATGGGTTTGAATGGTATTCTCATGCGACGCATTCGCCACAGTCTTGTGCGAAACCTCTAGGGGTTGTGGTTTAGGGAGCAGCTTTCCACTAAATCAGGCAGGAGGCTGATGTCAGGCAGGCTGCGAAATCGCGGGTGGTTCAAGGGCTCATCGGCGTGTTCCAGCGCCCATGTCATCGAGTGGGGGATGTGAACCCCCCAACCGCCCAACTCGATCACCGGCAAAACATCCGAGCGTAGCGAGTTGCCAACCATCAGTGCCGCCCCCGGATCTGCCCGATGACGGGCGAAAATCGCGCGGTAGCTTTGTGGAGTTTTATGTGAGACGATCTCTACGCCGTGAAAGAGATCACCCAGGCCAGACTGGGCCAGCTTGCGCTCCTGATCAAGCAAATCACCCTTTGTGATCAACACGATATGATGGGTGTGCGCCAGTGTCTCGACAGTCATGCGCGCGCCGGGCAACAGATCGATGGGGTGGGCCAGCATCTCGCGCCCGGCGGCAATCAGTTCGGAAATCACGCGGGCAGGCACTTGGCCGCCTGTCACTTCGATGGCGGTTTCGATCATCGACAGGGTAAAGGCTTTGACGCCGAAACCGTAATGGCCAAGGTTGCGCCGTTCTGCCGCCAACAGCCGTTCTTGCAGATGATCCGCCTCGGCATGATCGGCCAAAAGCCCTGCAAAGCGCGCCTGCGTCAGTTGAAAGAAGGTCTCATTTTGCCATAGCGTGTCATCGGCATCAAAGCCGATCAGGGTGATTTCTGGCATGGTCTTTCCTTTGCGGGCATACTTTGCCAGAGGGGGCCTTTGCGCAAGGTGAAAAAACGCTATATTAAAAGATATGCAGCATTCTGCGAATCTTGGCCTTTAACTCTGTGGAGCCTTTCAACGTGCGCTTGACCCCCACCATGATGTCGGACGCGCCGCGTGGCCCCGGTCAAGATACGTCGATCCTGACCAAAACCAAAACCCGCACCGAAAAGCCGCCGCTCTACAAGGT
>JAGPBG010000365.1 GCA_018063485.1 Cypionkella sp. | reverse complement strand
ATCTCCTTCGCTACCCACCTGACGCGGTGATATTTCCTGCCTTATGCCGCCATTTTCATCTTTGGCGCGCCTCAATTCCGCCGCTTGCCCGCCAAAACCGACATATCCCTGCCCCGGAAACGACCCTTTCATCGCTATCGCCCAGATACTATCGGCAATGAGGTGCAACGCCCCACCGGGGCAAAAGCCTGCGCCGTGAACGCACCTTCACATGATCTGAAAAAAGGTTCGGCGGGTGCAAAAGTCAAAGCTGTTTGAAATCAATGCTAAAGCGGCACTTTGCGGGCAAGGATAACTGGCACGCTCTGATTTGCCCAAAACCTTTATCAATTCCTTCCATTCCGTGTAACACCTGTCACAGTGTAGCGGGCATCTTTTGCCCAAAGCCGCGCGGGCGTCTTGAAAATGGCGAAAAATCTGAGGGCTGGAAATGAAATTGGGGTCTGGTGACGAATTCTTGACGGCCAAGGCTGCGCATCCGATCAATCCTTTAACCACGCTGCGCCGTGTTCAGACAGAGCATGGCGTTTCAGCGGCCCGGCAGTTGTGGGAAATTGCCCGGCTGGGGCGCAGCAGGGCCAGGTTGCCGCCCGAGGATTACTATTCGCGCGGGCTGTATCGGCGTTCGCTGAGCTGGCACGAAAAGACCTGCTATATCGGTGAGGCGTCGAATCATCGGCTGAACCATGACTTGCAATCGGATCGGCTTGCGACCCATTGGGCGATGATCAATGACAAGATGCTGTCGGCCTTTGTCTTGCAGGGCATGGGTTTGCCGACCAGCAATACACTGGCGGTCTTTGGGTCTGGGCCGTGCTACGGAACGTATCCGCATGTCAAGACACGGGATGGGTTGATTGCGGCGCTGGCCAACCCGCCCGAAGCCGGGCTGTTTGGCAAGCCCGTCGATGGTTCATTGGGTGTGGGGGCGGTGTCGATTGTCGGGCGAGAGGCCAGCGGGGACTTGCGGCTTCTGGATGGGCGGCAGGTTTCGCCCGAAGCTCTGGCGGATGAGATCATGCGGACGTTTCCCGCAGGTTATCTTGTGCAGGAACGGTTGGCGTTGCATCCGGACCTGGCCGTGAAGGTTGGCCCAGCGGTGTCGACGCTGCGCATCTGCACCATTCATCCCGAAAGCGGACCTGAATTGTTCTATGCGGTCTTGCGGTTGCCTGCGGTTGATGCCCCAATTGATGGCGGGGCGATTTCGACAAACGCGGTTGCGCTGATTGACCCGACCACGGGCAAGGTCGTGCGGGCGATGCGCGGTATCTTCCCGACGGGTGCGGCTTTTGAGGCAGCCCCGACCGGGGTGGGGCAATTGGTTGGCATGACCTTGCCAGATTATGCGGCGGCAGTGGCGATGGCAGTTTCGGCGCATCGCGGTTTTGCCGATCACGGGATTTTGGGTTGGGACGTGGTTTTGACACCGAAAGGGCCGGTGATCAATGAGATCAACGCAAATCTGCATCATATGGTTTGGCAGCGGGCCAGCGACCGGGGGTTCTTGAATCCCGAGCATGTGGCGAGGCTTGCGCCGGTGCGGGCCTTTGTGGCGGCGAAACTCGCGGCGAAGAAATCGGTTTCCCGGTAGCTCTCCAGACTGGCCTGGACGATTTTGGGGCCATTTGCCCCGCATGGCCCTTGTCCCGGAAGCCCAAAAACGCGGCATCCTTGGTCGCGCTGGTCATGGCATGGGTTTTTTTCACCTTCTTTGTCGCAAAGATGCGCCCTTCGGCCAGATCATTTGTGCGGCGAAGTTTGTACGGATATTCCGAATGCATCGCATAAGGCATCCGGTTTGGTCAGCACCTAATGGCAAGACCTGCGGAAAATGCGATGTGTGTTGCCATCCAAAGCAAGGAAAGCAACTGATTTGTTGGAAAATCTGCGCCCTTGTCAGGATTTCGCCTAGTGCGGCGGTTGGTCCGGTTTTGCTGCGCCTGCCGGTTTCGACATGGCGGGCATGGGGCGGGCATGGGGTTGCGGTCTGATGCTTGCAGCCCTGCTCATGCCACGGCGAGATTGGCGGAACTGATGTTCTGCGTCTGCCGCTTTTCCCCTCAAGATATCCAGATGGCAGGTCAGGCTTCCCTTGCGAGCAGAGGCCGGCTGTGAATATGTATCCCCATCGGCGCCTGAATACTCCGACGTGAAAGACAGCCATCATGACGATTGCAACCCGCTCTGGCACCTATGTGACGGTTTTGGCCGTTCTGGGAGCCAGCCATCTGATGAACGATCTGATGCAATCGCTGATCCCGGCAGTTTATCCGATCCTGAAAGAAACCTATGCGCTGGATTTCGTCCAGATAGGCATGATCACGCTCACCTTTCAGATCGCGGGTGCCATGTTGCAGCCGGTGATTGGCATGGTGACGGATCGGCACCCCGCACCCTATTCGCCGGTGGTTGGGATGATGTTTACCCTGTCGGGACTGGTCAGCCTTGCCTTCGCACAAAGCTACGCGGTCATTCTGGTGTCGGTCAGTCTGATCGGCATCGGCTCTTCGATCTTTCACCCTGAGGCGACACGGATGGCGCGTTATGCGGCAGGCGGGCGGCAGGGGCTTGCGCAGGGCATTTTCCAGGTTGGCGGACAGGCAGGCGGGGCCTTGGGGCCAGTTTTCGCAGCCCTGATCATTGTGCCATGGGGACAGCCGAGCCTGGCCTGGTTCGCGGTTTTCGCGTTGGCGGCAATGATGTTGCTGACCTGGATCGGCAGCAAGCAAAAGCAGATCCGTGCCGAGTTCACGGCCAGGCGGGCAAGTGGCAAGCTGGGCAAAGAAGCGGTTCACTTCGCCCCCCGCACCATCGCGACCGGCGTTCTGGTGTTGACCTTGCTGATGTTCACCAAGAATACCTATCAAGAGAGTTTCCGGTCGTTTTACACCTTTTATCTGATGGAGCGGTTTGGCTTGTCGATCCCTTCGGCCCAGATGATGCTGTTCATCTTTCTGATCGCTGCGGCTGCGGGTGTGCTTATCGGCGGGATCGTCGGCGACAAGATCGGGCGGTATCGGATCATCTGGATTTCGGTATTGGGACCGCTGCCGCTGACGCTTCTGCTGCCCTACGCCGATCTGTTCTGGACCGGTATGCTGACGGTGATGATCAATCTGGTCATGGCCAGCGCCTTTGCCTCGATCCTGATCTATGC
>JAGPBG010000035.1 GCA_018063485.1 Cypionkella sp. | reverse complement strand
GCCACGGCCAAGGCGGCGATCATTGGGATGACCCGCGCTGTCGCTCTGGAATATGGCCGTGAGGGCATCACCTGCAACGCCATCCTGCCGGGGTGGATTGAAACCGCCTCCTCCTCGGCCAGGGAGGTTCGTGCCGGCAAGGTTACACCTGCTGGCCGCCCCGGCCGCCCCGATGAGGTGGCAGCTTGCGCATTGTTTCTGGCCTCACCGGAGTCGAGCTATGTCACCGGCACAACGCTTGTGGTGGATGGCGGGAATACGCTGATGGAAATGAAGGTATAAGAGACAACTGGTCGCAAGGCGGTGTTTGCGATCTCCGATGGTTCGGCGGGGGCCTCGCAGCCCCCGCCCAGGCTGTTCAAGCCCGGTCTTTGTAATGCACGGACTTGAGATCACTGTCCGGGGCTGATTTTGCGCGCCGCACGATCAACTTGTTCAGCGCGTTGATATAGGCCTTGGTCGAGGCGACGATGGTGTCGGTATCGGCCGAAGAACCATTGACGATGCGGCCATCCTCTTGCAGGCGCACCGACACCGTGGCTTGCGCGTCGGTGCCCTCGGTCACGGCATGGACCTGATAGATCTCCAGCCGCGCCTGATGCGGGAACAGCATTTTCACGCAGTTGAAAGCGGCATCGACCGGGCCGTCGCCGGTGGCGTCGATATGGTGATCAACCCCATCCACCGACAGAACCATATCGGCCTCTTGCGGCCCATCGGTGCCGCAGATCACGCGCAGCTTTTTCAGTTGCAGATATTCATGGGCGTCGTTGGTTTGCTCATCCGCGACAAGGGCGATCAGGTCTTCGTCGTAGACCTCTTTCTTGCGATCAGCCAAGGCCTTGAAGCGCACGAAGACATCGTTCAACTGGTTATCGGCCAGATCCTCGATCCCCAGTTCTTTCAACTTGGCCCGCAAAGCCGCGCGTCCCGAGTGTTTGCCCATGGCGATGTTGTTGGCAGTCAGGCCGATATCGGCAGGTCGCATGATCTCAAACGTCTCGATGTTTTTCAGCACGCCGTCCTGATGAATGCCGGATTCGTGCAAGAAGGCGTTCTTGCCGACAATGGCTTTGTTGAACTGCACCGGAAAGCCGGAAACCGAGGCGACACGGCGCGACAGATTCATGATCTTGGTGGTATCGATCTGGGTGCGGTAGGGCATGATGTCATTGCGCACGCGCAGCGCCATCACCACCTCTTCCAGCGCGGTGTTGCCCGCGCGTTCGCCCAAGCCGTTGATGGTGCATTCGATCTGGCGCGCGCCCGCATCGACTGCGGCCAGGCTGTTCGCGGTCGCCATGCCCAGATCATTGTGGCAATGGGTGGCGAAGATCACCCGGTCTGCGCCCGGCACCCGTTCCAGCAACATGCGGATCAACTCGGCGGATTCGCGGGGGGCTGTATAGCCGACTGTATCGGGAATGTTGATCGTGGTGGCCCCCGCCTTTATGGCGATTTCGACGGTGCGGCACAGATAGTCATGCTCGGTACGGGTCGCGTCCATCGCCGACCATTGCACGTTGTCGCACAGATTGCGGGCGTGGGTCACAGTGTCGTGGATGCGCTGCTCCATCTCGTCCATGGTCAGGTTTGGAATGGCGCGGTGCAGGGGCGAGGTGCCGATGAAGGTGTGAATGCGCGGGGAAGGCGCATGTTTCACCGCCTCCCAGCAGCGGTCAATGTCTTTGAAATTGGCACGGGCCAGACCGCAGATGGTGGAGTTCCTTGACCGTTTCGAGATTTCCGAAACCGCGTTGAAATCACCTTCCGAGGCAATGGGAAAGCCAGCCTCGATCACATCGACGCCCATTTCATCCAGCAAGCTGGCAATTTCCAGCTTTTCTTCATGGGTCATGGTCGCGCCTGGGGATTGTTCGCCATCCCTCAGTGTGGTGTCGAAAATGATCACGCGCGGTTGCGAGGTTGTGTCAGTCATATCTGCTGTTCCTTGGTTTTTCGTGGCTTTCCTTTGGGCGCTGGTCACTTCCGAGCGGTCGCACCCAAGGGCACGCTCAGAAGCGGCTAAGGAGAAGCAGCCCACGCGCCAACCCCGCGCGCGGCGCGGTAAAGGTCATGGGAGGGGTGGTGATCCGTGTCATGGCGGTGACTATACGGCGGAAATTGGCGAAGGGAAGCGGAAACTGACCATGAGGCGGGGCCGGCTTGGGCGGCATCGAGCCGCCACGCGCCGGCTTTGGCACTGCGGGCTGGCGTGGGGTACGGCTTCGAATGGGCTGCATGTTGTCAGTGGGGCAGCCATTGAGAAGAGTATTTTGGCAAAGCGCAATTGCAAAGGAACCGGTTCGACCTAATTGCTTGAAAACGGCCTGGTAGCCTGAGAAACATGGGGGAAAGTGATGCGGTCCTTGGTGATCGGAGCCTCGGGGGGGATCGGTGCGGCTCTTGTTGCAGAGCTGAGTCTGCAAGGTGAGGCCGTTGGCCTTTCGCGCAGTCGGGATGGTTTGGATATCACCGATGAGGCGGTTGTGGCAGAGACGCTGGGGCGATTGACGGGGCGGTTTGACATTATTTTCATCGCAACAGGGGCTTTGGAACTCGGCGGCGCAAGACCGGAGAAATCCTTGCGCGCGATCACGTTTGACGCGATGGCGGCGCAACTGGCCTTGAACGCGATTGGTCCGGTATTGGTTGTCAAACATGCGCTCAGTCTGTTGCCGAAGGATCGCCAAGCGCGGATCGGGGTTTTATCGGCGCGCGTGGGCTCGATTGGCGATAATGCATTGGGTGGGTGGTATTCCTATCGGGCAGCCAAGGCTGCGCTCAATCAATTCATCCATACGGCATCCATCGAGGTGGCGCGCAGCCATCCGCAGGCGGTATTGGCGTGCCTCCATCCGGGCACTGTGGTCACCGATCTGACCAGGAGCTACTCCGCCGGGCACCCTGCGGTGACACCACAAATGGCAGCGCGCTACCTGGTTCAGGTGTTGCAAGCGATGACACCGGCGCAGACGGGCACATTTGCGGATTGGCGCGGTGACACCGTTCCGTGGTGAGGTGCATTGGCATCATAGCACGATTGGAGCCAAGCGCGTTGCGTTGAATTCAGCGTAACGCGCCAAGCTCCTGCTGAAATGAAAACAGGTTGGCTTTGCGAATAATTCATCCCAACCCGGCCACTGCATCTGCTTTTGAGCGGCACTTCAATTTGGCTTCTGGCTGCCCTCTCTCCGAGGCCACGGATGTGCGCGGCCTCGCGGCACCGGATTAACGGCGGGCCTCGTCACGCTCGTAGGCCTCGATCACCCGCGCCACCATCGGGTGGCGCACCACATCCCTGGAGGTGAAATAGTTGAAACTCACGCCCTTCACCCCTGCCAAAATCCGCTCGGCATCCGAAAGCCCGCTTGGCGTTCCGCGCGGCAAATCAACCTGGGTGCGATCCCCGGTGATCACCATCCGGCTGCCCTCGCCCAGACGGGTCAGGAACATCTTCATCTGCATCGTCGTCGCGTTCTGCGCCTCGTCCAGCACCACGAAGGCATTCGACAGCGTGCGCCCGCGCATGAAGGCCAGGGGTGCGATCTCGATCCGCTTTTCCTCGATCAGCTTTTGCACCTGCTTGGCGGGCAGAAAATCGTTCAGCGCGTCGTAAAGTGGCTGCATGTAAGGGTCGATCTTTTCCTTCATGTCGCCGGGAAGGAATCCCAGCCGCTCGCCCGCCTCAACCGCCGGGCGTGAAAGCACGATCCGCTCCACCGCGCCCGAAATGAACATCGTCACACCGACGGCCACGGCGAGATAGGTCTTGCCGGTGCCCGCCGGGCCAATGCCGAAACCCAACTCATTGGCGAACAGGTTCTTTACATAGTCTTTCTGCGCCTCGGTCCTCGGCTCGATCGGTTTCTTGCGGGTGCGCAACTCTATCCGCGCGCCCTGAAACATCTCGATCTGATCGGCTCCGAGCCTGGGGCGATCCGGCATTGGCTGGCCCATCCTGATCGCGCCGTCAATATCGCCCGCTGCTACCGAACGTCCGGCTTCCAGCCGCGCATAAAGCCCGCGCAACACCGCCGCCGACTGTTCCCGTGCGCTGTGATCTCCGATCACCGCCAGCCGGTTTCCCCGGCGCAAAAGATGCACACCCATCTGATGCTCGATCTGGGCCAGATTGCGGTCAAACTCGCCGCACAGCTCGATCAACAAGCGATTGTCGGGAAATTCGAGGCTGGTCTCAACAACATCCTCGGGGCGGGTCGGGGGGGTCAGCGCGCTGATGCCCAATGCGATCTCCTTGTTGTGGCACCGGGGCGAAACTCTGAACCCGGCGTCCTTCAAATGTGCTACCACGGGATCGCTCTTGCAAGTCCTTCCCTGCATGCCACCCCAGAAATGTGGAGCAAGGGCAAGAAATGACAGCATCTAGAGGGGGTTATTTGTGCCGCACATCACTGGGCGGCACGACAGAGGGCCACAGCGCAATGCTGCGGCCCTCTGTCAGATTGGTCGATTGACGGGATCAGTTCCGGCCAACGCTCGGTACGTAATCTGTCAAGCCCGGAGATTGGGTCTGATAATTCTTCACGACAGTTCCGGGCGGGAAACGGTTATTGCAAACCGGAAGGCCGGATACCGGGTCAAACCGGCGCCCCGAGTAACCCTCGACGCCATCATCCATGATCCAGCCCTGACAGCCATCCGGGTCATAGGCAATCGCGGCATCGCCGCTGGTCAACACGCCTCTATCGCGCCCAGTGTCATAGGCTGTGGCGATCACTGTGTCTGGCCCCTGCTTGTAGGGCGTAAGACCATCCACACAACCGGAAAGCACGGTGGCACCAAGCAGCATCGCTGCAAGAGGAAAGGTTCTGTTCATCATTTTCACCACCTGTAGCACACGACTTCAACGCGCCGGTTTTTCTGCATTCCTGCCGCCGTTGAGTTGGTGGCAATCGGCTGACGCTCGCCATAGCCGATTTCGCGCTCAACCACCGCCCCGACCGAGCGACCGACATCGGCCACCGACTTGGCACGACGCTGCGACAGGCGGATGTTGTATTCATCCGAGGCACGGCTGTCGGTATGGCCATAAACGGCATAGCCGAAGGCACCGGCGGACTGGAAGAAATCTTGCAGATATTTGCGGCCATGTGCCGTCAGCTTGGCGCTATCGGTTGCAAACAGGGTGTCGGTGTTGGTCACCAAACAGGTGTTTATCTTCAGGCACACCGGCTTGCCGGTCTTGGGGTTCACACGGTCCAGCATGTAGCCCTCAAGGCCGCCATCGGCCCACCAATGCATACAGCCATCGGCATCAACCCAAGCGCCCCATTCGATCCTGCCAGCCACCTCTGGCGCAGCCTGTGCCATGGCTCCCGTTGCACTGAGCAGACCAACCGCCAAGGCGATCCCTCCCAGCATTCTTCGCACTGCCCTGAACATATGGTCCACTCCCGCAGCTCCTCTTCAATCAATCACAAACTGTTTATGGTTGTCCGAGAATTGCCAACTCACTTTAGCAAAGTAAAGCAAAATCTATGGGTTGGGCGCAAGAGCCTGTCTAATTGTTGCGTCAGCGGTGCCAAAAATGGTGGTTTTGGATCATTGGACAGGATCACGAAACAGGTGACCTTGCCAAGGTGAATCACGGAATCCGAACCCCCGCCAAAGAGTTGGACGACGAAGCTGAGATTCTCACCCGTACCATCTGGCCCACTTGCCCGCCGAGGTCTTCAACATGCACCGCATGCAGATGATCCGACTTGCCCACCATCTGTCCCGCCATCCGACCGGGCTTGTCATAAAGCACACCCACCTCACGCCCTACCATTGCCTCCTGGCAGGCGCGTTGTTGGGTGGCGATCAGGGCTTGCAGCTCGTGCAGGCGGGAATCGGCGATCTCATCGGGAACACCGGGCTTTTCCGCCGCCGGTGTGCCGGGGCGGGCGGAATATTTGAAGGAGTAAGCAGCACCATACCCCACCGCGCGGATCAGATCGAGCGTGGCGGTAAAATCGGCGTCACTTTCGCCAGGAAAGCCGACGATGAAATCTGACGACAGCAAGATATCGGGACGCGTGGCCCGGATACGCTCGATCAGCCGCAGATAGCCCTCGGCGCTATGCTTGCGGTTCATTGCCTTGAGGATGCGATTCGAGCCCGATTGCACCGGCAGATGCAGATAGGGCATCAGTTGCGGCAGATCGCCATGGGCGGCAATCAGATCATCGCCCATATCGTTGGGATGGCTGGTGGTGTAGCGCAGGCGTTGCAACCCGTCGATCCTGGACATCTCGTGCAAGAGCTTTGCAAGACTGTAATCGCCATCCGGCCCCGCGCCGTGATAGCCATTCACGTTCTGACCCAGCAAAGTGATGTCGCGCACGCCGCGCTCTACCAGATCGCGTGCCTCATCCATGATCCGCGACACCGGGCGGCTGACCTCTGATCCGCGCGTGTAGGGCACCACGCAAAAGGCACAGAATTTGTCGCAACCCTCTTGCACCGTCAGAAACGCCGAAGGTCCGCGTTGGGCCTTGCGTCTGGGCAAAAGGTCGAACTTGTTCTCGGTTGGAAAGTCGGTTTCCACCCGCTTTTCGCCTGAGCGCACCATTTCGGGCAGGCGGTGATAGGATTGCGGGCCGACCACCAGATCGACAAATGGGGTGCGGCGCATGATTTCTTCACCCTCGGCCTGCGCCACGCAACCGGCAACGCCGATTTTCATCTGCGGATTGGTGCGCTGCAACACCCGCAACCGGCCCAGGTCGGAGTAAAGCTTATCCGCTGCCTTTTCGCGAATGTGGCAGGTGTTGATCAGCACCATATCGGCACCGTCAGCCGTATCCGTCGCCACATAGCCCTCGGCGCTCATGGCCTCGGCCATGCGCTCAGAGTCATAAACGTTCATCTGGCAACCATAGGTCTTGATGAACAACTTTTTCGGATCGGCCATATCGCACCTCGCTTGGGCTTTGCCCATAAGGCAAAACCTGTGCCCCTGCAATGTCAGGGGGCGATGGGCAGTTCGGGCGGGCTGGTTGCGTGTTGGGGCAAACCATCGTTCAGGCTGTAAAACCCTGCGCGCCCTTGGGTGCAGATATGATATCCTGGCGTCAATATGCCCGGATCGTCAAAAGCCCCGGCAAGAATCGAAATGGTGTC
The DNA here is from genome assembly GCA_018063485.1 of Cypionkella sp. Taxonomy (GTDB): domain Bacteria; phylum Pseudomonadota; class Alphaproteobacteria; order Rhodobacterales; family Rhodobacteraceae; genus CBDUEF01. The sequence continues at coordinate 3,871 of JAGPBG010000035.1, read as the reverse complement.
ACTGTCCAATGGCTCCCAAAACAGCGCCGAGCCACAGGTACCACAAAACCCGCGCCGCGCGAAATCAGAGGCGTGAAACCAGCGCAGAGCCTCTCCGGTGATAAAGACGGCGGCTTTGGGCGCATTGGTTGCGGCATAGTAAAGGCCAGTTTGCTTGCGACATTGGCTGCAATGGCAAAACACCAGCTCACGCAGCGGGGCGGTGGTATGAAACCGCACCGCGCCACACAGACATCCACCCTGATCCATTCTTCGCTCCTTTGGGTTCTGCTGTCCAAGATTGCCTGAACTGGCGGGGCATTGAATCGAATTTGCGCCGTTTGAGCGCGCGGCCTCGACATTCCTTGCTTGCAAACGGCCCCGCCTTGGCCGATTCTGCCCGCAGCCGCTTCGCTGTTGAAAGCCTGCATGAAATACGCCTCGCTTGACCAGTTCCTGACCAAAGCCAAAGCGCAAATCGCCAAAGGCCCGCTTGCGCTTGTCTTCGCCGAAGATGAAGTTGAGGTGGAAAGCACCCTGCTGCACCATATCAAAGCCGGCTTTGCCCAAGTGGCGCTGCTGGCCCCGCAGGGAATTGTGTTGCGCCCCGAAGTCGAGGCGCAAATCCACCAGATCACCTATGAGGTTCATGCCGAGGATGCGTTGTTCACAGCGGTAAACAAGATAACAGAGGCGGTTCCGGGGATCTGGTTATACTACTGCTATAATGCCGAATATCTGTTCCACCCATTTTGTGAAACCCGCAACATTCGGGAATTGCTTGCCTTTCACACGGAAGAACGCCGCGATGCGCTCCTCAGCTATGTCGTCGACCTATACGCCGATGATCTGGCAGTGTTCGGCAATGCGGTGTCGCTCGAACACGCGATGCTGGACAGGTCGGGTTATTACGCCCTTGGTCGCCCCGACGCGGCAAACCACAACCACCCCAAAGAGCGTCAGCTTGATTTCTTTGGCGGGTTGCGCTGGCGTTTTGAGGAGCATATCCCGGTGCCGCGCCGCAAGATCGACCGAATCGCGCTGTTTCGCACCAAGCCGGGGCTGATCCTGCGCCCCGATTTCACCTTTTCGGATGAAGAATACAACACCTTCGCCTGTCCTTGGCACCACAATATCACCACCGCTATCGCCAGTTTCCGTACTGCCAAGGCGCTGCGCTCGAATGCCGGATCGCGTTTTGATATCCACGACTTCCGCTGGCACAACTCCATCCCGTTTCAGTGGCACAGCCAGCAATTGATGGATCTGGGCCTGATGGAGCCGGGGCAGTGGTTCTGAAGAACCGCTGACGCGCCAAAGGTTTGCGTCTCTATTCCGCCGCTTCACCCTTCATCAGGCGATCCGCTTTCTTGCGCACCAAAACCGTGCGCAAATCATGCATCGCCAGCAGCAAACTATCGGTGACGGCATCCAACTGATCCTCACTTGCCTTGGATTGCACCCATTGCGCCGTCAGATTCATGTGATCCACCGCGCGCAGAATGTCATCGACATCGCGCGCATTCAGCAAGGCCACCCGCTCGGCCAGCCAGCCCTTGATCGCATTGCTTTCCTCAGAGGTCAGCTTGCGGTCGCCATGGGGCTTGATGTTGCCATTGCGCACGTTCACAGTGGCAATCTCTTCCATATCAATGCGCCGCTGCCGGTTCTCGGTGTCTACCCGAAACACCGTCGCGCCGTTTTCACGGATGCGGAAATAGAACTGTGGCAAATCGCCCGCCATGTAACCCCGTTATTTCAGACCGGCACAAAAACGCTGGATGCGCGAGCAGGCCTCGGCCAACACCTCATCCGCCGTAGCGTAGCTGACGCGGAAGTTTGGCGATAGCCCAAAGGCCGCGCCAAAGACCACGGCAACTCCGGTTTCCTCAAGCAAAGCGCTGGCAAACACCGCATCATCGGTGATCTTCACGCCCCCAGCACTGGTCTTGCCAATGCACTGCGAAATGTCGGGATAGACGTAAAACGCGCCTTCGGGCTTAGGGCAAGTGATCCCCGCACAGTCATTCAGCATCGACACCACCAGATCGCGGCGACGTTGAAACACCAAACGGTTGCTGGCCAAAAACTCCTGCGGCCCGGTCAACGCCTCAAGCGCCGCATATTGTGCCACCGAACAGGGGTTCGAGGTGGATTGGCTTTGGATCGTCCCCATCGCCTTGATCAGATGCACCGGACCCGCTGCATAGCCAATGCGCCACCCGGTCATGGCGTAGCTTTTCGATACCCCGTTACAGGTGAGCGTGCGGTCATAAAGCGCGGGTTCGATCTGTGCGGGAGTGGTGAATTCGAAATCATCGAACACCAGATGTTCATACATATCATCCGACATGATCCAGACCTGCGGATGGCGCAGCAACACATCGCACAGCGCGCGCAATTCGGCCCGCGTATAGCCTGCCCCTGTCGGATTCGATGGCGAGTTGAAGATGAACCACTTGGTTTTGGGGGTTATTGCGGCTTCCAACTGGGCAGGGGTCAGCTTGAACGCAGTTGCAATCGTTGCCACTACCGGCACCGGAGTGCCCCCGGCCAACAGCACCATGTCAGGATATGACACCCAATAGGGCGCGGGAATGATCACCTCATCACCGGGGTTACAGGTGGCCATCAGCGCATTATACAGCGTCTGTTTGCCGCCCGTGCCGACAGTAATTTGATCTGGGGTGTAGGTCAGCCCGTTTTCGCGGGCAAATTTCGCGCAAATCGCCTTTTTCAACTCAGGGATACCATCAACGGCGGTGTATTTGGTCTTGCCCTGATCAATCGCGCGTTTGGCGGCATCCTTGATGTTTTGCGGCGTGTCGAAATCCGGCTCTCCCGCGCCCAGACCGATCACATCGCGCCCTGCCGCCTTCAGCTCTTGGGCCTTGGTGGTGACAGCGATTGTCGGCGAAGGTTTGACCCGCGCCAGCGTGTCGGACAAAAAAGCCATGTAATGCTCCGTGCGCGCGATTTGTATTCTTGCGTGAAATGTCTTATGGTGCACCCGGTAAGCAAGCAAGCACAATCGGGATAAGGGGCGCATGATGGCAGAGGCCAACACAGCCACATGGCACAGCGATGACGTTGCTGTTTTCGGAGATCGGCTTGCGGCGGCACGCGCTGCGGCAGGCTTGAGCCAGGGCGGTTTGGCGCAAAAGCCCGGAGTGCGTGACAGCACCTTGCGGGCTTGGGAATCCGACAAGATCGAGCCACGCGCCAACCGGCTGCAAATGCTGGCGAGAATGCTGAATGCGTCTGTGCGCGGGCTGAAGACCGGCGAGGGCGACGGTATTGGCGCGGTGGCAGCATGATTGAACTCTCCGATGCGCGCCTGAAACGCATGACCATGCGGTCATGGCGGCGGGGCACCAAAGAGATGGATCTGGTGCTTGGCCCCTATGCCGAGGCGCATCTGGCGGCGATGGATGTCGGCAGACTGGATCTTTACGATCAGCTTTTGGAGGAAAACGATCAGGATTTGTTGCCGTGGGTTTTGGGCCAAGTGCCTGCACCTGCGGCGCTTTCAGGTCTGATCGCGGAAATCGGTGTCTTTGCCCGCGCAAGGCTTGCCGCGACATAAGGCACGCGTCATCGCTCTGTTTAAGCTAAAATGCGAAATGCTTTAGAACGGAATTTTCGCCGAAATAGTGGCGAGTTTACGTTATGTTTTTGTTTTGTGCCGAATCTGTCCGCAGTTTCATTGGAAAGCGGAGAGAGGAATGACCCTTTACACCCCCTTGCTGGACGGCTCACAAAAGGCGTTTCTGGCGGGCTATCTGGACAATCTGGCCTTGGTCGAGCGATTGCACCGCTTGCTGCTCGATGTGATCAAGGATGAATTCGAACGGCTTGGTATTCTGGAAATCAACTCGGTTCAGGCGTTGCT
>JAGPBG010000364.1 GCA_018063485.1 Cypionkella sp. | reverse complement strand
GTTGGAACGCACGCTGTTTGCGGAAGAAGCATCAGACGAGCACATCCGCCTGTGGAACATCAACTGTGCCGTGCATGATCGCGGCAAGGAACTTCTGGTGACCGGTGCCAAGTGCAGCGACATCGCCAAGGAACTGAACGAGATGTATGCGGCCGAAAACCTGCTGCAGTATCGCAGCTTCGGCTATGGACATTCGTTCGGCGTGCTCTGCCACTACTACGGGCGCGAGGCCGGGCTCGAACTGCGGGAAGACTGCGACACGGTTCTCGAAGAGGGCATGGTCGTGTCGATGGAGCCGATGATCACCGTGCCAAACCATCTGCCAGGTGCCGGCGGGTACCGCGAGCACGATATTCTGGTCATCACCAACGAAAACAACAAGGGCAACACCAATATTACCGGATTTGCCTACGGCCCTGAGCACTTGATCGTCAAGAACTGATCATACAGCCGCCTTGCGCCCCGTCTTCTACAAAGACGGGGCGCGGGCTCATTCAAGAAGCTGATGCGACGCGCTGTGGAACGGGAAGGAGGGGCCCGGTCTGCATGCCGATATTGCCGACCCTCGGCGTTGGTCACATTGCGCCAAGAATACCGGCAAAGCTGCGAAGGCCCTGCAGGCAAATCCGCTTGCAGTCTGGAAAATCAAATGGAGGAAAACAGATGACGTTCACACTGACACGCCATGCGCTAACGCTTTCGGTCCTGGGGGCATTGTCGCTCACAGCGGCTCCGGCAGTTGCGCAGGATTCGCTTTCGGTCATGAGCTTTGGCGGTGCCTATCAGGAAGCACAGCGGAAGGCCGTGTTCGAAACCTACACCGCAACCACCGGCATCAAGATCGACGAGCAAGAGTACGGCGGCGAGATCGCCAAGATCGCCGCCATGATCGAGTCTGGCAACACCACGATCGACGTGGTCGATGTAGATGCGCCGACTCTGCTGCAAGGATGTGACGAAGGCATTTTCGAGACCATCGATTGGTCGCAGATCGGTGACAAGGCCGACTGGCTTTCGGGCACCACTTCAGATTGCGGCGTGGGCACGATCGTGTATTCGACATCTCTGGCCTACAATGCTGCGACGCTGGAGAGTGGCCCGACGGCGCTTGCTGACCTGTTTGATACCGCAAAGTTCCCCGGCAAGCGTGGGCTGTGGAAGAACCCGGCGACCAACCTGGAATTCGCACTCCTCGCCGATGGCGTGCCGGTAGATCAGGTTTATGAGGTACTTGGCACCCCTGAAGGACTTGACCGTGCTTTTGCCAAGCTTGACACGATCAAGGACAGCATCGTGTGGTGGGAAGCCGGCGCTCAGGCACCGCAGCTTCTGGCATCAGGCGAAGTCGTGATGACAACGGCCTGGAACGGCCGTATCCACAACGCCAACAAGGAAGGCCAAGACTTCCGGATCGTCTGGGACAACCAGATCCTTGATTCCAACTATTGGGCCATTCCAAAGGGTGCCAAGAACATCGAAGCTTCGATGGCGTTCATCAAATACGCGGTCGAACCCGAGGTTCTGGCAGCCACGACCAAATTCATCCCTTACGGCCCGGTGCGCGCCTCTGCGGGCTCGTTCGTCACACCAGAAGACGCGGCGAACCTGCCAACCAGCCCGGAAAACCTGACCGTTGCCCTGACGCTGGACAACGCCTTCTGGGCTGACAACGGCGATGAGATCCGCAAGCGGTTCACCACCTGGCTGGCCCAGTAAACCTGAACAAAGGGAGAGCGCATCATGACCGCCTTGCAAGACCGCAGTTCCGCGACCGGCAATTCGGGAGATGCGCTTGTCCGCTTCACCCAAGTCAAGAAGTCCTACGACGGCATTCAGTATGTGGTCAAAGACCTGAATCTGGATGTCGCCAAGGGGGAGTTTCTGACCATGCTCGGGCCGTCAGGCTCAGGCAAGACAACCACCTTGATGATGCTGGGCGGGTTTGAACGCCCGACGCTTGGCCATATCCTGCTTGATGGCAAACCGGTGGAAAAGCTGCCGCCGGAAAAGCGCAACATCGGTTTCGTGTTTCAGAACTATGCGCTCTTTCCGCATATGACGGTGGCGGAAAACGTGGCCTTCCCGCTGCGATATCGCGGGATAAAGGGTGACGCAGCACGCGAAAAGGTCAAGCGCGCCCTTGGACGTGTAAGCTTGGAAGCAATGGGCGATCGAAAGCCCGCGCAGCTTTCGGGTGGACAGCAGCAGCGCGTGGCCCTGGCGCGGGCGCTGGTGTTTGAACCATCCCTGGTTTTGATGGACGAACCTCTTGGCGCACTGGACAAGCAGTTGCGCGAACGGATGCAGCTAGAGATCAAGCATCTGCAAACATCGCTCGGCATCACCATGGTCTATGTGACGCATGACCAGTCCGAGGCGCTGACCATGTCAGACCGGATCGCAGTGTTCCACGACGGCCGCATTCAACAACTGGCTGACCCGAAGACGCTCTACAATGCCCCCGAAAACCGTTTTGTCGCGGGGTTCATCGGCGAAAACAACACGATGGCCTGCAGTTTCGTCGGCCAAGAAGCGGACCTTGCGGTCGTGAAGATGGCAGACGGTTCGGTGCTAAAGGCTGCGAGCGTTCCGCCCGTTGGAACGGATCTGACGCTGTCAGTGCGCCCCGAAAACATCATGCTGGCGGGGGATCAGACCCCCCAGGGCGCCAACCTCTTTTCCGGCACCGCGACGGATGTGTTCTTCCTCGGCGACCACATGCGGCTTTCCGTGCAGGCCTTTGGCGGACAGATCGTCACCGCCCGGATTCCCGTGGCGCTGTCGCGGGCATTCCAGAGCGGCGAGACGGTGCATCTGGCATGTATGCCTGCCGACTGCCGCTTGTTGGAGGGCTGAGCCATGACCGACATCAAAGCTGTAGACATCGAGCGTATCCGCACCTTTGTAGCCGTGCGCCAGGCCGCGCGCCCGGCCCGTCGGGCAGCCTTTGCGCTGGCGCTGCCGCTGGTGGCGTTTCTGGTTGTCGCCTTCGTGGCGCCCATCCTCTATCTGTTGGTGACCGCGGTCGACAACCCCGAGACAAAAGCCGTTTTGCCCCAAACGATCGCCGCGCTGGACCGCTGGGACGGAACCGCGACGCCAGATGAGGCGGTCTTTGCCGCCCTTGCCGCTGATCTGAAGCAGGCAAATGCAGACAAGACGGCGGCAC
>JAGPBG010000363.1 GCA_018063485.1 Cypionkella sp. | reverse complement strand
GACTGGGGACGTGCGGTTGGAAGGGGCGGAGACGCTGGCGGCCGCGCTGGCCCCGCAGAACGGCTTGCCAGGAGCGGTGATGGACCCGGTTCTGGCGGATCGTCTGGAGTTGAAGCTGGGCGACAGCTTTGCCTTGGGCGCACAACGGTTTCAGCTTGGCGCGCGGCTGCTGCGCGAGCCGGATTCGGTAACGGGCGGCTTTGCCTTGGGGCCGCGTACCATCGTGCGCACGGCTGATCTGGCGCAATCGGGGCTGATCGCGCCGGGGACGCTGTATGAAACCAAATATCGGATGCGGCTTGCGCCTGGCACTGATCTGAGTGCGCTGAAAGCGGCGTCAGAAGCCGCCTTTCGCGATACTGGCATGCGCTGGGCCGACAGCCGCAAGGCCGCTCCGGGGATTGAACGCTTTGTCGACCGGATCGGCGCGTTCTTGATCCTTGTTGGCCTTGCAGGAATGGCGGTGGGTGGCGTTGGCGTTTCCGCCGCCGTGCGCAGCTATCTTGAGGGCAAGATCGCCACCATTGCCACGCTGAAAACTCTTGGCGCCGAGGGCAGCACGATCTTTCAGACCTATCTGTTCCAGATCGGCTTTCTGTCGGTGATCGGCATTTTGGCCGGTCTGGTGCTGGGGGTGGGAGTGCCCCTGCTGGCTGCGCCTTGGATCGAGGCGTCGTTGCCGTTTCCCGCCGATCTTGCGCTGTCGCCCCGCGCCATGGCCGAGGCCGGGTATTACGGGTTGATCACGGCGCTGTTGTTCACGCTCTGGCCCTTGGCGCGCACCAAATCCGTGCGGGCGGCGGCGCTGTATCGGGGCGCGGGTGGGGCGGTTTGGCCGGGTAGCGGTTATGCGCTGGCGATGGTTTTGATGCTGGTGTTGCTGATCGGCGGGGCGGTGCTGTTTTCCGGCACGGCGCGCCTGACGCTCTATTCCGCTGCGGGCGTGATGGCGGCGTTGGCGGTGCTGGCCTTGGCGGCTGCGGGCATGCGCAGGCTGGCGCGGTTCATGGCGCGGGGAAGGGTGACCGAGGGGCGGGTCGGGCTGCGCGCCGCCTTGGCCGCAATCGGTGGGCCGCGCACCGAGGCGACGTCGGTAATCCTGTCGCTGGGGCTTGGCCTTTCGGTGCTGGCCGCTGTTGGCCAGATCGACGCCAATCTGCGCGCAGCGATTGACCGGGATTTGCCCGCCAAGGCGCCCTCGTTCTTTTTCATCGACATCCAAAAGGACCAGATCGCGCCGTTTCTGGCGCGGATGAAAGGCGATGCAAGCGTTTCCGAAGTGGAAAGTGCGCCGATGTTGCGCGGCGTGATCACCCGTATCAATGGCCGCCCGGCGGTTGAAGTGGCGGGGCATCATTGGGTGTTGGACGGTGATCGCGGCATTACCTTTGCCGCCATCCCGCCCGAGGGCACCAAGATCACGGCGGGCGCTTGGTGGCCGGCCGATTACAAGGGCCCGCCGCAGATCAGCTTTGCCGAGCAAGAGGCTACGGAACTGGGACTGAAGCTGGGTGACGAACTGACGGTGAACATTCTGGGCCGCGATATCGAGGCCGAGATTTCCAGCTTTCGTGTGGTGGATTTTTCCAACGCCGGGATGGGGTTCGTGATGGCGATGGACCCGGCGGCGGTTGAAGGCGCCCCCCATACCTATATCGCCACGGTCTATTCCACGCCAGCCTCCGAGGCGACACTGCTGCGCGATATCACCAAAACCAGCCCCAATATCACCGCGATCCGGGTGCGCGATGCAATTGACCGCGTGACCGAGGCGCTGACGGCGATTGCCACCGCCACGGCCTGGGCCGCCGGGGCCACCTTGCTGACTGGCGCGATGGTGCTGATCGGTGCTGCGGCGGCGGGCGAGCGCGCGCGGGTTTATGAGGCGGCGCTGCTGAAGGTTCTGGGCGCGACAAGGGCGCAAATCCTTGGAAGTTTTGCCCTGCGCGCGGCGATCATGGGGGCGGCGGCGGGTGGCGTCGCTGTGCTGGCTGGCGGTCTTTCCGGATGGGCGGTGATGCGCTTTGTCATGGAGGCACCCTATCGGTTTGAGCCGGTCTCGGCCCTGTTGATTGTGGCAGGCGGTGTGGTGCTGACGCTGCTGTCGGGGCTGTTGTTTGCGCTGCGGCCACTGTCTTTGCGACCTGCCGGAGTGCTGCGGGATCAGGAGTAAACAACGCGTTGAATCAAATGAATTGCTGCGCAGCAATCCTATCAATGCTGCGCAGCAATCTTGCTAGTTTCCTGCGGCCACCGTGCGCAATTCGCGCTGAATGATCACAGGGCCAGGGCCACTCCCGCCGTCATCATCAAGTGCCGTGGCGCTGCGGGTGGTCTGGCCGAAACCTGCCTCGTCCAGCGCTGCCGCCAGCCCGTGTCGGGCTGTCTCACGGGTTGTCACAAGTGCGTCTTGCGCCAGAAAAGCCAGATTTTCGACCGGCGATTGCGGGGCTGCGGGCGACATCACCACGATCATCCGCTCATGTCCCAAAACGGTGTCGCCGATTTTGAACAGGCCCTTTTTCAGCGTATCACCGGGCTGCAAGCGGCCAGAATACCAATGGCTGATCGAATAATCCGCGCCGATATAAAGCACGTTCACATCGACAGGCTGATCCATGTTGTTGCGCGCAAGGATATGCACCTGATCATCGGGAACAAGGCGTGGCACTTGTGACGCGGGCAGGGTGGTGAGCTCGCTCTTGCTCGGGCCGGTCAGCAACTCGACATCAACGTCCAAAGTGCCTTCGCCAATCGCGGCTCCCATCTTTTGCAAGTTGATCGCCTTGGCCATGGTGCCCAGCGTATCGGCCAGAATGGTGCCCAGCGTTTGTGCATCCTTATCAGCGGTGGACACCGAAGGGATCGAGGCCAGATCAGCCACCAGACCGGTTGCAGGCAGAACCCAGATCGCATCCGGGCGCGGGCTGTCGGGCAGAATGGCCAGCCGCAAATCGGCCTCGGTGCCCGCTGGCACAAAGACCAGACGCGGGCCAGCGGCCTTGTGCAACGCGGCATCGGCGGCCTGTAGGGCCGTGGCGGGGACGCTCCCCGCATCGGGCAGGGCGATGGTCAGCCTGAAATCAATATCAGCGCCGATCTTGCGCAGCAGATAGCCCTTGGGCAGTTTTTCCGGCATCACGATGCCGTCTTGGGCCATGCCTTTGGCGGTAAAGGTTTGCACTTCGGTCAGCGTC
>JAGPBG010000034.1 GCA_018063485.1 Cypionkella sp. | reverse complement strand
ACGTGCATATTGGCCAGACCGCTGGCCTGTTCTCGAACCGAGTCAATTTCGTAATCCGGCAGGAAAGCCAATTCGGGGCGCCGCAGCTTTGCCAGCGCCTCGGCGCCTTTGGCAGCGGTCAACACTACACCAGAGTAGGCCCCTTGATAGGCCGCAGCCTCTCCGACGGATGATTTCGGAAAACACGAGCCGTTCTTGGTGTTGAAGGTAAAGGCAAGGCAGGATTTGTTGCTCAGGCAGGCGCGCTCGCAGGCTTCGAGAGTCGTATCAAAAATGGAAGCGATATCGCCGCCCGGAAGATCGGTATTCTCACTGAGGATCAAGCGCTTGGTGGGGATCAGATCCTGAGCTGCGCCGACTTGGGGCGATGCCCAGAGACCAGAAACCAACAATCCCAACATCATGGCTTTGAAAATTTTCCGCATCCTGAAATCCTCCACACTGAACCTGCTCAGACTGACATGCGTGTGCCACTTCGCGCAAGGCTTGACGACGGCTTGAAGCACTTTGTCATCTTAAACACTCATTCACTTTGTCGGGCCAATCTACGGCCAAGCCGATCACCTGTCTTCGTGGAATCGGTCATGACTTCAGAATGGGTCGGGGATGGAGTTTACAGAGCGATTGGCTAAGGAAAGGCGGGCGCGTTTGGCGGCCGAACGGCGTCTGGAGCTCAAGAGTCGTGAACTGTTTGCGGCCAACGAAAAACTGGCCCTTCATGCAAGAGCCCTTTCCGATCAGATCGTTGAACAACGCCAGGTCGTGCACAGTGCCCTCACTGAGGCCGAGGTTCTGAAAGGCCAGCAGTCCCACTTTGTGGCTGAACTGAATCAGGCGCACACTGTCGCAGTGATGGCCGAGAGGCGGCTGTGGGATTCCATCAACACCATTGAAGACGGCTTTGCGGTTTTCGATTCGGGTCTGCGGCTGGTTGCGGCGAACGCCGGTTTTCAGACCGCATTTTCTGAAGAGCCGCTCGCAATCGGGATCAACTACGCTGACATCATGCGCAAGGCGCTGGCTTGCGGTCGGATTGAAATCGGCACATCGGAGCCTGAAAGCTGGCTTGGTGCCAACCTGGCCCGCATTGAGGTTGATCCGATCGAACCACGGGTCTTGCAGATGTGCAACGGAACCTGGTTGCGATTGGTCGAAAGCCGGGCACGCGATGGTGATCTGGTTTGTCTGTCGCTGAATATTACCGATCAGATGCGTATCTGGGCCGCGATTGAAGCGATCCCGGATGGTTTTGTACTTTTTGACCGAGAGGAACGGCTCGTGACCTGTAATCAACGCTATAAGAACACATATCCTGCTTCGGCCCCCGCCATGTTTGCTGGGGCGAAATTCGAAGATATCCTGCGCTATGGCCTGGCACATGGCCAACATGTGGATGCCATCGGGCGCGAGGAAGACTGGCTGGCCGAGCGATTGATACAGCATCGCAACCCTGGTGAGGCACAGGAACAACAGCTGGGCGATGGGCGCTGGATCAGGGCACAAGACCTTGCAACACCAGACGGCGGGCGCGTCGGGTTGCGGATGGATATTACCGGCCAACGCGAACAAAAAGCCGCGCTTGAAGCGGCCCGTCTGGCCGCCGAAGCCGCGAACCGGGCAAAATCGGCATTCCTCGCCAATATGAGCCATGAAATCCGCACTCCGATGAATGGCGTCGTCGGCATGGCGGAACTGCTATGCGACACCACGCTCAGCGAGGAGCAAAGGCTTTTCGCTGAAACCATCCGCTCGTCGGGTGAGGCGCTTTTGGTGATCATCAACGATATCCTTGACTACTCCAGGATCGAGGCAGAGCGTCTGACACTCTATCCCGAACCCTTTGATCTTGAACGCACCATTCATGAAGTCAGCATGCTCTTGCAGCCCCGCGCGCGCGAAAAACGCATTGATCTGATGATTGATTTCGACATGTTTCTCCCCACCCGCTACATCGGCGATCCCGGTCGTTTGCGGCAAATCCTGACCAATCTGATCGGAAATGCGGTCAAATTCACCGATCAGGGCCATGTGCTTGTCAGGGTTGTGGGTCTGGAAACCGAAACCGGCCATCAGCAATTGCACATCACGATCGAAGACACGGGCATCGGCATTGCCCCCGAGAATCTCGAACAGGTTTTTGGCGAGTTCAATCAAGTGGAAAGCCAGTCAAACCGCAAATTCGAGGGCACCGGTCTTGGTCTGGCAATCACACAGCGTCTAATCGAAAAAATGGACGGGGAGATTTGGGTCTATAGTGACCTTGGCAAAGGCTCTTCCTTCGGTTTCAGCCTCACATTGCCGATTGCCGAAGAACCCAGCGCGCCTCGGCTGCCGATCACCCTGAAACGGATTCTTGTGGTTGACGATCAGTTCATCAACCGCACAATCCTTGAGCGTCAGCTCGTCCCTTGCGGGCTTTCGGTCACCCTTTGCCGTTCGGGTGCAGAGGCCTTGGCCACGGTTAAAACCGCTTCCTTCGACGCAATCCTGACCGATCATGAAATGCCCGAAATGGATGGGCTGGCCTTGGCAAATCAATTGCGCGCGTTGGGCATTTCCACACCAATAGTCTTGCTGTCCTCAAGCCCGGCGAATGCGCGTGAAGCGCCGGGGGCCGAGCATCTGGCGGCCCTCTTGCAAAAACCGGTCTTGCGCGCCGATCTCTATCGGCGGCTGCAAGCCTTGTCAGGCGTGTCAGAGGCCCCTCTTCCACCCAGGAAAATAGCTGCCGCCGAATGTCGGGTCATGCGGGTTTTGGCTGCGGAAGACAACCGCACCAATCAATTGGTGTTTCAGAAAATGCTCCGCGATATCGACATTGACCTCACCTTCGCCAACAATGGCCGTGAAGCCGTCGAGCTTTACCAATCGCTGCGCCCCGATCTGATCTTCATGGATATTTCCATGCCGGAGATGGATGGGCGTGAGGCAACGCAGGCCATCCGCAAGTTGGAATCCGGGCGAAGCCATGTGCCGATTGTCGCCATGACTGCCCATGCGATGGAGGGTGATGCCGAGAGTATTCTTGCGGTTGGAATTGATCGTTACATGACCAAACCGCTCCGCAGGGCTGCGATTGTTGATGTGATCGCGGAATTCTGCCCTCCGGACGGGCGGTCTATTCACCCCGTCGACGTGGCAATGACCGCAAGCTAAGCCTCTCGCAGCACCTCAAGAAAGGCCGCGCCAAATCGCTCGATTTTGGCTGGCCCCAGATCACCGATCCGGTCCAGATCGGAAAGAGTCGAGGGCCGGGCCTCGGCGATTTTTCTCAGCGTGCCTGAGGATAGGCTGAGGGGTTTTCCAATCCCGTCGGCCCCACGTTGCAGATGCACCTGCACTTCGGACAGCCGGTCGAAAACCTGCCCCGAATCGCGCCCAAGCAATCGCTTTCGCGCCGGGTGCATGGTGGTAGGGCTGGCCCCGGTGATCACTGCCAAAAAGGCAGCACCATAGCTTTCCAGCTTTTTTGCCCCCACCCCGGTAATGCCCATCATCGCGTCCAGCGTCGCCGGACGTTGCTGGGCCATTTCGATCAAGGTCCGATCCGCAAAGACCACATAGGCTGGAACGCCCCCCGCTTCGGCAAGGGCCCGGCGTTTGGCCTTTAGCGCCGACAACAGGCTTGCATCCTCTTCGCCGACCTGCTCCTTGATCGCCACGCGTGGAACCGCCTTGTCGATGGTGTCCCGGCGCAAGGTGATTGCGGCTTCACCACGCAGAATTGGTCGTGCGGCATCCGTCATCCGCAGCGCGCCAAAGCGGTCGGGATCAGGGCGCACCAGATCGCGCCCCATCATCTGCCGAAACACCGCGCCCCAGGCCGGTTTTGACAGATCCTTGCCAATGGCAAATGTCGGCAATTGATCATGGCCCTTGTCGCGCACCTTTGTCGTGGCGTTTCCGGTCAGAATATCAATCAGATGCCCCGCTCCGAACCACTCACCGGTGCGCAAGATCGCTGACAACGCCTTGCGCACGGCATCGGTCGCGTCGAACAAAATCGCAGGCCGGTCGCACAGATCACAGTTGCCGCAGGGTTCGGCGGTTTCGCCAAAATAACCCAGCAAGACTTGCCGCCGGCACTGGGTCGCCTCGGCCAGGCCCAACAAGGCGTTCAGCCGTCCGTGATCCGCGCCCTTGCGTTCAGTCGGCGCAAGGCCCTCGTCGATCTGGGTTCGGCGCAGGCGAATGTCATCCGGGCCATAGAGCGTCAGGGTTTCGGCCTTGTCACCGTCGCGCCCGGCGCGGCCGATCTCCTGATAATAGCCCTCGATGGATTTCGGCAGATCGGCATGGGCGACCCAGCGGATATCAGGTTTGTCGATCCCCATGCCAAAAGCCACCGTTGCGGTTACGATCAACCCGTCTTCCTGCTGAAAGCGGATTTCCACACGGCGGCGGTCTTCGGCGTCCATGCCGCCGTGATAGAAGCAGGCGGTATGGCCCTCGGCCCGCAGCGCCTGCGACAGGGTTTCGGTCTTGGCGCGGGTTGCGCAATAGACAATCCCCGATTGCCCGCGCCGCGCCGCTGCAAAGCGCAAGATCTGGTCGCGCGGGCTGTCCTTGACGGCAAAGGCAAGGTGAATATTGGGCCGGTCAAAGCCACGCAAAAAGGACTCGGGCGGCTGGCCATCAAACAGCCGCGCCACAATCTCCTGGCGAGTTTCCTCATCGGCGGTGGCGGTGAATGCGGCCAAAGGCACGGCCAGATCGCGACGCAAGGCGCCGATGCGCAGATAGTCCGGCCTGAAATCATGGCCCCACTGGCTGACGCAATGCGCCTCATCCACCGCGATCATCGTGCAGTTGATGCGGCGCAGCATCGGCACAGTTGCACTGGCGGCCAATCGTTCGGGTGCCATATAAAGCAGTTTGAGACGGCCCTGGTCCAGCGCCGCAAACACCGCTTCGGTTTCCTCATCGGTGTTGCCCGAGGTCAACGCCCCGGCCTCAACCCCCGCCGCCCGCAAGGCCCGAACCTGATCCCGCATCAAGGCGATCAGCGGCGAAATCACCACGGTTACCCCATCCCGACATAGGGCAGGTAATTGAAAACACAGGGACTTTCCCCCACCTGTGGGCATGATGGCCAAAGTGTTCCTGCCCGCCATGACAGCATCAACGATTTCCTCCTGACCGGGGCGGAAATCGGCAAAGCCGAAGATAGAGGCCAGAAGGTCTTTGGGAAGGGGCATGGCTGCGTCAATCATTGCAGGGGCAAGACTGGGCCGGGCAACCTGAAGAAAGCGTAAGGGTCACAGGAAAAATTGCACGTTGTTCACCAAGACAATCCGCAGCCCGTATATCACCAACAACACCAGCAGCGGCGCGAAATCCAGCCCCGATGTCGCAGGAAGCACACGGCGCACTTGATCATAAAGCGGTTGCAACAGCCGGTTGAACGCGCCCCAGGCCTGAGCCACCAAAGGCTGGCGCAGGTTCAGAACCTGAAAATTGATCAGCCAACTCATGATGAAATGCGCGAGCACGATCCACTTGGCGATATCGAGGATCATCAGCAGGATTTGAAAAAGTGACGTCATCGACCGACTCCAACCACAACAGATTGTGTCACTGCTACAAGCTGCCCCCACAAAGGGCAATGCTTTCCGCAGCGTTTGGCTTGACCTTGCCGCACCTGTCCGACAAGTCAGCGACCGGAGGTGCCAAATGTATCCCTTTATCCGAATGGCCAAAGAGCTTTGGAAGTTTCGCAATGCGCCGCGTCTGACGATCCTTGACCGCCATGTCAGTTCGCATCGCGTCTGGCCGTGGGATCTGGACCTGTGGCGCGAATTGAACAATGGCCGTACCCTGACGCTGTTTGATCTGGGACGGATTCCGATGTCGATCCGAATGGGATTTGACAAGGTGGCCAAGACAAAGGGCTGGGGCATTACTGTCGCCGGAAACTCCACCCGCTATCGCCGCCGCGTGACGGTGTTTCAAAAACTGACGCAGGTTTGTCGGATTGTTGGCTGGGATGCGCGCTTTGTCTATCTGGAGCAAAGTTTCTGGCGTGGGGATGACTGCACCTGCCACATGCTTTTGCGTTCGGCGTTCATATCCAAGGGCGGCATCGTGCCGCCTGCCGAGGTTCTGGCTGCGCTCGGTCAGGCGCAAGACAGCCCGGACTTGCCTGCCTGGATCAAGAGCTGGATCGAAAGTGATGCCGAAAGGCCCTGGCCACCGCTTCGCGGATAATGCGCAGCGCTTGCGCTAACGCCCCTTTTCAGGCTTGATCTGCGCCAAGAGATAAAGGGGCAGAGCATGGTCTCGCAGCGCAAGCGGATTTGGGGCTGGTATTTCTTTGACTGGGCCAGCCAACCCTACAACACCCTGCTTCTTACATTCGTTTTCGGCCCTTATTTTGCCGAAGTCGCACGGACCCATTTCATCGGAACAGGAATGGATGCCGAGGCGGCGGGCGCCGCAGCGCAAGCCTATTGGGGTTGGGGACAAACGCTTTCGGGCGTGTTCATTGCCATTCTGGCACCCGTTCTTGGGGCGATAGCGGATGGCTCGGGCAAGCGGATGGTCTGGATTTGGCTGTTTTCTATGTTTTATGTCGTCGGCTCATGGATGCTTTGGTATCTGATGCCCGATCAACCCGACCTCTTTCGCGCGATGATCTGGTTCGGCTTGGGTCTGATCGGCATGGAATTCGCCACCATTTTCACCAATTCGCTGATGCCGGATCTTACCGGTGATGAGGATATGGGCAAAGTCTCCGGCTCGGGCTTTGCCTTTGGCTATGTTGGCGGCATTATCGCATTGGTTATCATGCTGCTGTTGCTGGCGGAAAACTCCAGCACCGGCAAAACCCTGATCGGCATCAACCCGATTTTCGGCCTTGATCCTGCAGCCCGCGAGGGCACCCGCGCGGTTGGGCCACTGACGGCAGTTTGGTATATCGTGTTCATGATTCCATTCTTTTTGTGGGTGAAAGAACCGAAAGGCAAAGCAAGGCGTGTCAATATCGGCCAGTCCATGGCCGATCTCTGGGCACTGATGAAATCCCTGAAAGAACGCCAGAGTCTTGGCGCACATCTGATCAGTTCAATGTTCTACCGCGACGCCTTGAACGCGCTTTATGGCTTTGGTGGGGTCTATGCCTCGGGTGTTCTGGGGTGGTCGGTCACCAAAATCGGCATATTTGGTATAGCGGGCGCGATTTCTGCCGCCTTGTTCAGTTGGCTTGGCGGCAAGATGGATTCCGCGCGCGGGCCAAAACCAGTGATCAATCTGGCGATGTGGGTGCTGATCCTTGTTTGTCTGGTCATTGCGGGAATGTCGCGCGACAGCTTCTTCGGCATGAACTTTGGTACTGGCTCCACCGCACCAGATACCATCTTCTACATCTGCGGCATCCTGATCGGTGCGGCAGGCGGCACCCTGCAATCTGCCAGCCGCACGATGATGGTGTTTCACACCACCCGCGAACGCTCGACCGAGGCGTTTGGCCTTTACGCCTTGTCAGGTAAGGCCACGTCCTTTATCGCCCCTTTCTCCATCGCTGTTTTCACCACAATCAGCGGATCACAGCGCATGGGCATCGCGGTGCCACTGATCGCGCTTTTCATTATCGGCATGATCCTTTTGAAATGGGTCAAACCTTTGGGCGAGAGAGTTTGATGAAGTTACCTGGCCTTTTTCTTTTGGCGATTCTGGCCTTTGCCGGTCAAGCCAGTGCCGAAGCCCTGGCCAACAAGCTGTTCGGTGCCAAGGCCTTGCCCAGCCAGCAGGCGCCCATGCCGATCGGCACCTATGCGCGCGGCTGTGGGGCGGGGCTGGTCGAGCTTGCTGAAACCGGGCCAAGCTGGCAAGTGATGCGTCTGTCGCGCCACCGCAATTTTGGCCAGCCTGTTCTGGTCGAATATCTCCAAGATCTGAGCCGCAGTGCCCAGAAAATCGGTTGGGCGGGCCTTTATATCGGCGATATGGGCCAGCCGCGCGGTGGCCCGATGACATCGGGCCATGCCAGCCATCAAATCGGCTTGGATGCCGATATCTGGATGTTGCCGCCCAAGCGGCTGAACCTGACCGTCAAGGAACGCGAGAGCATCAGCTCGATTCCGATGCGCTCGGCAGATCAAATGTCCGTCACTGCGAATTGGACCAAACGGCATCGCGCTTTGTTGAAGGCAGCCGCCTCTGATCCCCGCGTTGACCGCATTTTCATCGCGGCAGCGGTCAAGATCGAAATGTGCAAAACCGCAACGGCAGCGGATGCAAGCTGGTTGCAGAAAATCCGGCCCGAGGCCGGGCACGAAACCCATATTCACGTTCGCCTGAAATGCCCCAAAGGGGCGCGGCTGTGCCAAAGCCAAAAGCCCACTGTTGCAGAACTGTCCAAAGGCGGTAGCGGCTGCGATGAAACCCTGATGTGGTGGGTTTCCGACGACTATCTGCATCCCAAAAAGGCACCGAAACCTGCCAAGCCCAAACCCCGCAAGAAAGGCCCACGCGAATTCACCATGGCTGATTTGCCCAAACAATGCTCCGACGTTCTCTCCTCGCGATAGCGGCCGGGCTGATCCTGCTTGCCGGATTGGAAGGCAGTGCAAGCCCCGCCCCGCCCGCCGGTTTTCTGGATGATTATCGCTGGCACATCAGCGATCCCCGCTTTGGCGGCTGGTCAGGAATACGGCTTTCGCCTGATGGCACGTCTCTGACGGCTCTGTCAGATCATGGTGCCTTCATAAAGGGACGCATCAGCCGCGATGCGAACGGGCGTATCACGGGTATTTCAGCCGGGAAAGTGCAGCAACTCAAAGGGTTGACCGACGCCCCTCTGGGGGCGGGACGAACCGACAGCGAGGGGCTGGAGATCGGCCCTGACGGAAGTGCCTATATCTCCTTTGAGGGGGTGGCTCGGGTGCTGAAATATCGTCACCTTGACGGCATTGCAGAAAATTTGCCGACCCATCCCGATTTTGCCAAGATGCAGGTCAATTCTTCTTTGGAAGCCTTGGCGATGGACAGCAAGGGTGCGCTTTACACGGTGCCAGAGCGGTCCGGCGGGCTTGGGCGTTCGTTTCCGGTTTACCGGTTTCGCGCGGGGAAATGGGACCAGACCCTGACCATTCGTCGCGATGGGGGCTATCTTCCTGTTGATGCGGATTTCGGGCCGGACGGCAGATTTTACCTGCTTGAGCGCCAGTTTCGCGGACTTGCAGGATTTTCAACCCGGCTGCGCCGCTTTGATCTGACGGGCAAAGGCTTTGTCAACGAGACACTCTTGCTGCAAACGCCCGTTGGTCTTTATGACAATCTGGAAGGGCTTTCTGTGTGGCGAAATGCGTCGGGTGTGCTGACAGCCACGATGATTTCTGATGACAACTTCATGTTCTTCCAGAAGACCGGGATCGTAGAATACCATCTGGCGGATTGACAGCATGACCTGTCCGGCGCTAGGTGCAGCGTCCCCTCAGGGCCAAGTCTCCGCGACCTTGTAAAAAACGGATCAAAACATGAAACCTGTCTTTCTTGGCACCCTTGCCATGGCCACTATCGTTGTGGCCTCAAATATCCTTGTGCAATTTCCAATCGGGCAATGGCTGACCTGGGGCGCGTTTTCCTACCCCCTGGCCTTTCTGGTTTCGGACCTGATGAACCGGTTTCACGGTGCCGTTGCCGCGCGTCGCGTCGTCTATGGCGGCCTCATCGTTGGCCTGATTTGTTCGTTCATCGGCACGCAGATTGTGGGGGAGTTTGGCCCTATTGTCACGCTGCGCGTGGCTCTGGGCTCTGCAATTGCCTTTCTTGTCGGGCAATTGCTGGATATTACATTGTTTGACCGTTTGCGCCGCGAAGCATGGTGGCGTGCGCCGTTTCTGTCAACGCTGCTGGGCTCCACCGCCGATACGATGATCTTTTTCTCGGTTGCGTTTTCTGCCAGTCTTGTGTGGATCGAACCTGGCAATGATATCGGCTGGGCTGCGGAACAGGTCTCTCTTTTGGGGCTTGGGCCGACAGTTCCGCTGTGGGTTTCACTGGGCGTGGCGGATTGGTGCGTCAAGCTGCTGATTGATCTATTGGCATTGTTGCCTTTTCGACTTGCCATTGCAAAATATGCCGCACGCCTGGCGTAAAAACTTTTGACAAACACGAAATCTGTGTCAACCTCCCCCTATCGGCAACCATTTGAAAGGAGGTGATCCAGTGTCTAGAGTGATGTTGGAGAAACGTGTCGGAACAGTCATGGGGGGTGTTTTCTAGGGGCAGTCCCTTGGATAAACAGACCACTGATTGGGGTATTCACCTAACTGACCCCATCTCCTAGAACTCGGGAAGGGTTGCTGCTTGTCGGCAACCCTTTCTCTTTTATATCCATGCACTATGCTGTAGCGATGCTTTGGATCACAGAAAATCTCTCGATTGCAGATTGGGAACTCTCAGAGAGCTTCGTCCGCGCCTCTGGGCCGGGCGGACAAAATGTTAACAAGGTTTCCACCGCTGTCGAGTTGCGCTTTGAGGCTGAACGCTCGCCAAATCTGTCCACCGCCGTGAAGACCCGGCTGAAACGGTTGGCGGGGCGACGCTGGACGCTGGAAGGCGCGATCATTATTCAGGCTGAAGAAACCCGCAGCCAAGCCCGCAACCGTGAGATGGCACGTGAACGGTTGGCAGAGTTGATCCGGGCGGCGCTCGTCGCCCCAAAGCGCCGCATTGCCACCAAACCCACCTTGGGCAGCCAGCGCCGCCGAGTCACGGCCAAGGTGCAAAGGGGAGAAGTCAAAGCCCTGCGCGGCAAGCCTGTCGAAGATGAATAGCAGAAGAAACCTGATGAAACCGGGGCGAATCTGTTGCCAGCGGGTGCATCACCCGATACGTAGCGCGAGCAACGGAGCAAGACAGGCCAGTCATGACCAACCCACCTCTGCCCCCCGCAAACCGGTGGAAGACACTGGACAAAGACCTTGCCCGCTTTTCACAGCTTGAGAATGCCGCGGCAGCCATCGGCAGGCCGATGGTGGCGATTGGAATATCCTTCATTTTCGTGGTTGTGTGTGCGCTCGCGGCCTTTGCCTTGGCTGGACATGGATCTGGCACACTGATCATCGTCGCCGCTGCCGTGTTCGGTGCCTATATGGCACTGAACATCGGCGCCAATGATGTCGCCAACAACATGGGCCCGGCTGTGGG
>JAGPBG010000362.1 GCA_018063485.1 Cypionkella sp. | reverse complement strand
GTTAGGGGGCAAGATGAACGAAGTGAAAGCCACAAGGTCCGGTCGGCAGGCGCGTCAGATCGAGCGGGCGAAAAAGGGCGGCGGTATGGGGCGACCCTATATTATCCGTAACATTCCCAGCTATGATATTCTTTCTGAAGAGAGTTTGGTCAAGGTGGAACATGCCGCCGACCGGATTCTGGCGGAAACCGGCATCCTGTTTCGCGATGATCCCGAGGCGCTGGAGTTGTGGCGCAAGGCGGGGGCGAAGGTGGCCGGCGAGCTGGTGAAATTCGAGCCGGGGATGCTGCGCGAGGTGCTGAAAACGGCACCCTCCGAGTTTACCCAACATGCCCGCAACCCTGCCAATTCGGTGCGGATCGGCGGCAAGAATGTGGTTTTTGCCCCCGCCTATGGCAGCCCTTTCGTGATGGATCTGGACAAGGGACGGCGCTTTGGCACGTTGGAGGATTTCCAGAATTTCGTCAGACTGGCGCAATCGAGCCCGAATTTCCATCACTCGGGCGGCACGATCTGCGAGCCGACCGATATCGCGGTGAACAAGCGGCATCTGGATATGGTGATGGCGCATATGACGCTTTCGGATCGCTGCTATATGGGATCGGTCACCGGGCAAGACCGCGCCGAGGACAATATCGAGATGAGCCGTATCCTGTTCGGTACGGATTTCGTCGAGAAGAACTGTGTGATTCTGGGCAATGTGAACGTCAATTCGCCGCTGGTCTGGGATGGCACCATGACGACGGTGCTGCGCACCTATGCGCGGGCCAATCAGGCGGCGGTGGTGGTGCCGTTCATCCTGGGCGGGGCGATGGGGCCGGTAACAAGCGCCGGCGGGATCGCGCAATCCTTGGCCGAGACCATGGCCGGCTGTGCGCTGACCCAATTGGAACGTCCCGGTGCGCCGGTGATTTTCGGCAATTTTCTGTCGTCGATGAGTTTGCGCTCAGGCTCGCCCACATTCGGAACACCCGAGCCTGCAATCGGCTCGATGGTGATCGGGCAATTGGCGCGGCGGTTGAATCTGCCGCTTCGATGCGCCGGGAACTTCACCACTTCGAAACTGCCCGATGCCCAGGCAATGATGGAAGGCACGATGTCGATGCTTTCGGCCATCCATTGCGGCGCGAATTTCATCCTGCATTCGGCCGGATTCCTTGATGGCTTGCTGAGCATGTCCTATGAGAAATTCATGCTGGACGCTGATCTGTGCGGAGCGCTGCATGCCTATCTGGACGGTGTGAAGATTGATGATGATCAGCTTGCCGTCGATGCTTTTGCCGAAGTGGGGCCGGGCAATCACTTCTTTGGCTGCTCACATACCATGGCGCATTATGAAACGGCATTCTGGGATTCAGAGCTGTCGGACAATGAGCCGTTCGAGAAATGGGAGGCCGCAGGCAGCACGGATGCGGCGACACGGGCCAATCTGCTGTGGAAAAGGCGGCTGGCCGAATATGAAGCCCCGGCCTTGGATGCAGGTATTCGCGACGGGCTGACCGATTTTGTCGCGGCGCGCAAGGCGGGCATGGCGGATATGTGGTATTGAGACAGGCGCGGGCCCTTGGGCAAAGTGCAAATCGCGCACTTTGCCCAAGGGAGTCCTGATCAGGATTTCAACCCGGTCTCTCTGAGCATGCCCCGACGCTTGGCTTCGTAATAATAGCCATTGGCATACCATTTCACCGCACGATCTTCGCTGCCATGCGCCAAAAGCCAGGCTCCGCGCAGGTATTTTCCGGCATAATGCAGATTGGTTTCAGCATCGAGCAGGCCAGAGGGCGGCCCCTTGTAACCCATGGTTCTGGCGGTTTCCGGCCTGATTTGCATCAAGCCATAGTAGGGCCCGTTGCGCGCAGCAGCATTATAGCCGCTTTCGCGCTGGATGACGCGATGCAGCAGGCTTTCGGGAATCCGATGGATTGCGGCCCATTTCCTGATAAGCGCACGCATTTGCGGCGTCTCGCCGGAATGCAGATCGCCACGCCCGGCATGGCCCGAAGATCGTGGCCGCGCCGAACAGGCCGAAAGCGACAGTGCCGCCAGCAGAAAAACGAAACGCCGGCGATCACGGTCTGGAAGGGAAAGTGACATCGGTTGATCCTGTTGGTTGCGATGGGCTGTGCTTAGCCAAAGGTTTTTCTCCAGACCACAGATTGCTGCCTGAGGGATGTTCGCAACGCGGATTTCCGCCATATCTGTCACAGGAGATGCCCAATTGCAGCCGGGAATCTGGGAGCGGGGGCGTCTGGAAACCACCAAAACTCGGCTCTTGTCTCTGGCAAAACGCTGGATATAGTCACGCCCAAGACGAACGGCCTAAGACGAAAACCGCAATCGACGGAGTCTCTTACGGAATGGACGGCGATTTCAGAACGCAATTCGTACGCGACCCTTCGGCGCTGCGGCACTTTCCGGCGCTGGTGCTGAATGCTGATTTTCGTCCTCTGAGCTATTTTCCGCTGTCGCTTTGGCCCTGGCAAGAGGCGATCAAGGCGGCGGTGCTGGACCGGGTGCAGATTGTAGCCGAATATGATGAGGTGGTGCGCAGCCAGAGGCAAGAGTTCAGGATCCCTTCGGTTGTCGTGCTGAAAGACTATGTGAAACCACAAAAGCGCGTGGCATTCACGCGTTTCAATCTTTTTCTGCGCGATGAGTTTTGCTGCCAATATTGCGGGGCCAAAGGCGATCTGACCTTTGACCATGTGGTGCCGCGCAGCAAGGGCGGGGTGACAAGTTGGCAAAACGTGGTGGCGGCCTGCTCGCCGTGCAACCTGCACAAAGGCTCGCGCGATCTGCGTCAGGCGGGCATGCAACTGAGGCGCGCGCCCCATACCCCGACCACGCAAGAGATGCAGGCGCATGGCCGCAGGTTTCCACCGAACCATCTCCATGAAAGCTGGATGGATTTTCTGTATTGGGATGCCGAACTCGACGCCTGAAGCGCTCGTCCGGTGAAATTCTGCATGTCAGGAAAGCAGCCGCCAATTGCAACAACGCGATGCGTCCCCCAAGGCACTGGCCGCGCTCCAAGGCATGAGGTTTGGCTGTTGATCAGACCGCTCGGCGGATCGACGCTGCCCGGAACGCATAGCGCAACGCGCGCGCGATCAAGGCTGGATCGTGATCCGGGCGCAGAACCGGCGGCGGCGGCGGGCCTCCCGGGTTGAGGCTCGTCACCGCATGCCATGCGCTGCGCACCG
>JAGPBG010000361.1 GCA_018063485.1 Cypionkella sp. | reverse complement strand
GCACCCATAGCTCAGCTGGATAGAGTGTTGCCCTCCGAAGGCAAAGGTCGCACGTTCGAATCGTGCTGGGTGCGCCAATTTCCCATTCTTGCTCGGAGCAGGCGTCAAACAGACGCTGTGCTTCATCTGCCAAATTGTCCCATAATCAATATTATGTAATATTATGGCAAAACACCCGGGCAGATGCAGTGGCGCTTGCATCCGGGTCTGACTGCGGCATTATGCCACCATTGGGGGAACCATAATGCCTTTGGAGACACTTGCGACATTGATGCGTATTGCCGAGGCAGTAAGCACCGCCGAGGTTTGGGAGGCTGCGACGCGCTATTTTGCCGGGCTTGGCTTTTCTCATGTCAATTATGGCTACACGCGCTTTCGCTCAGCCAAAAGCCTTGGCGATCCCGATGACGCCTTGTTTCTGACGACGGCGGACGCCGGCTATGCGCAGCGCTATTTTCGCAATGGGTTTTACTCCAAGACGCCTGCCTATCGCTGGGCGCAGACCCATGACGGCGCCATCACCTGGACCTGGGTGCGCGAGGCCCTGTTGGCGGGCCAATTGAGTGCCGAAGAGGCCGAAACTGTTCAGCAGAATATTGCTGCTGGCATCATAGCCGGTATCACCATCAGTTTTCCGGCAAGTTCCAGCCGCTCAAAGGGTGCCATGGGCTTGATCGCAGATCCGGGTTTGGATCATGTGGCGGTGGACAATATCTTTGCGCAAAGAGGCACTGATTTGTTGGCCGTGGCCCATATGATGCATATGAAGATCATCCAGTTCCCCATGACGGGCCGGAAATGCACTCTGACAGCGCGCCAGCGCGAGGTGCTGGAATGGGTTGCCGATGGCAAAGCCACTCTGGATATCGCGCTTTTGATGGACGTTTCACCTGCGATGGTGGAAAAGCACCTGCGGCTGGCGCGCGCGGCGCTGGATGTATCAACCACCGCGCAGGCGGTGGCAAAGGCATCGCTGATGAACCTGATTTTTCCTTTGCAGCCGCGGCCGTATACGCAAGAGAGTAGTGCCCCCCAGGTCATCGCTCAGGATTTGGGGATAGCAGCAAGGTAAGGATTCCCTTACTTTCTTTTTCCGCCCCAAAGCGCAAAAATATCTCTGTTCCGTGAGTGGTGACGTTGGTTATCAGGAACGGCGGACGGTGATCGGATCTATTTTGTTCCTGAATCCGTCTGCTTACTCGGTCTGGCGTGGTTGCGCCCGGCCTCTCCCTGTGGACGGTACGAAAGCATTTCTTTCGTACCGTAGTCAAGCTGGTGCCGCCTCATCCCCTTGGCGTGGCACCAAAAGGTGCGGTCCCCAGGGCCGCACCTTTTTTTCATGCCGCAAAGCAAAGGGGGCTGATGAGCCCATCAACCCCCTGCCCTGTTCCTTGAAACCCGATCAGCCTTTCAGCGTCTTGGCGACTTCGGCTGCGAAATCCTCTTTCTCTTTTTCGATGCCTTCGCCCACGCCCATGCGCACGAAACCGGTCACTTCAACGCCGGCGTCTTTCGCGGCTTGTGCAACGGTGATGTCAGGATTCATCACGAAAGCCTGCCCCATCAAGGTTGATTCCGCGATGAATTTCTTCATCCGGCCCGGAATGATGTTGTTCTCGATCACAGAAGCCGGTTTCGGTTTCGCCGAAGCCGCATTTTCTTCCATGGCCTTCTGGGTCTGCACCGAAAGCTCACGGGCGACAACTTCGGGATCAAGCGAGGCCTCTGACAGAGCCAGCGGATTGGTAGCCGCGACGTGCATGGCAATCTGCTTGGCGATACCGTTGTCTTTGCCCTTGATCGCAACCAGCACGCCGATACGGCCAAGGCCATCGGTCACCGCGTTGTGGACATAAGACGCAACGTGATCTCCCTCGACCACAGCCATACGACGCAGGCTCAGGTTTTCGCCGATGGTGGCGATGGTTTCCTGAACCACCAACTCAACCGGTTGGCCTGCAAGATCAGCCTTGCGGAGCGCTTCGATATCGTCGCAGCGGATGGCGGTTTTGGTGATGTCACGCACCACGCGCTGGAAATCGGCATTCTTGCCAACGAAATCGGTTTCCGAGTTCACTTCGACGGCAACGCCGCGGTTGCCGGAAACGGCCACGCCGACAAGGCCCTCGGCGGCAACGCGGTCGGCCTTCTTGGCGGCTTTGGCAAGGCCCTTGGTGCGCAGCCAATCAACGGCGGCTTCCATATCACCATTGGTTTCGACCAGTGCTTTTTTCGCATCCATCATGCCTGCGCCGGTGCTGTCGCGCAGTTCTTTCACCATTTGTGCGGTGACGGTCATGTCACATTCTCCTGAAATCTGCAAATGAGTGCGGCGGGGTTTTGGCCCCGCCGACTGTGTTGTTTGACTGGCCTGATCAGGCCTCGGCGACGGCTTCTTCTACAGGGGCTGTTTCCAGCGCGCCCAGGTCGATGCCGGCAGCGCCCATCTGGGCCGACATGCCGTCAAGCGCCGCACGGGCAACCAGATCGCAATAAAGGCCGATAGCGCGGGCCGCGTCGTCGTTGCCGGGGATCACAAAGTTCACGCCTTTGGGCGAGTTGTTGGTGTCAACGATGCCCACAACCGGGATGCCCAGTTTTTGGGCCTCCAAGATTGCAAGATCTTCCTTGCCAACGTCGATCACGAACAACAGGTCAGGAACACCGCCCATTTCACGGATGCCGCCCAGCGAAGCTTGCAGTTTGCCCTGCTCGCGCTCCATGCCAAGACGCTCTTTCTTGGTCAGGCCTTCGGCGCCGTGGCCCAGCACTTCATCAAGCTGCTTGAGGCGCTGGATGGATTTGGACACGGTTTGCCAGTTGGTGAGCGTGCCGCCCAGCCAACGGTGGTTCATGTAATACTGCGCGCATTTCTCGGCGGCTTCGGCGACGGGCTTTTGCGCCTGACGCTTGGTGCCGACGAACAGGATACGGCCGCCCTTGGCGACGGTATCACGCACGATTTTCAGCGCCTGATCCAGCATCGGGACGGTCTGCGTCAAATCGAGAATATGGATGCCGTTGCGGTCACCGTAGATGTATTGCCCCATCTTGGGGTTCCAGCGGGCAGTCTGGTGGCCATAGTGAACGCCAGCTTCAAGCAGTTGACGCATGGAAAACTCTGGAAGAGCCATGTCTTTATCCTTTCCGGTTTCAATCCTCGGCAAAGCTGTCTTTAGGTCTTGTGACCCAACCGGCGGACCCATGAAG
>JAGPBG010000360.1 GCA_018063485.1 Cypionkella sp. | reverse complement strand
AAACAGACCGAGGACAAGGTAGAGCTGATCACGCAGGCCCCAAGGTCCGGAATCTGGACCATGGATGATGACGGCGCGATTGAATTCACGCGGGCGGGGCACAACATCAACGCGCTTGGCGATGAACATGAAGCGTTTTATCTGCGCGTCTATGGTGTCGGCGAATACTGCTATCATGGCGCCGATCTGGGCGTGGTCTTGGCCCGAGGCCGGATGCAATCGGATGACCGAGAATTGTCAGAGCGGGCAAAACTGTGGAACAGCGCGATCAAGGCCGAATTCAAAAGCGTACCACTGACAGCCAGTACCGAAGTGCCTATGCCTGCGGATATGACCGCCGGCAAATGGTTCTGACATGCAACAGGCGGGGAATCTTACGGATTCCCCGCTTTGCCCCCCTGATTTTTCTCCCACTCCATGTGGCTTTGTTGTCCAAACCAGGCTGAAGCCAAGTTTGGCCCGATAAGATCAAACAGATGGCCCGGCGGTGAAATCGCCTCTGGACGATATTCAGCACGCCGGGACACGCGCAAAAGCCGAGGCGGCGCTGACAGTTTTCTCTGAAAGGCATAGCGTCAAAAACCCAAAGGGTGGTGCTTGCCTGCCCATTTGGCCAAATTCGGTCCTGTCGTAAATCCTGGCATCGCCAATCTGGAGAAGCTGGCCGACAGGGCGTTCATTCTATGTTTCCCCGGCTCTTGTAATTCTGATCCGGCGGCTTGCTGCACTAACCGAGGAGATCAGCACACTCGATCAAGACTGGCAGGCTTGGCATGCAGAGAACGAGGCCAGCCGCAGATTCGCTGCAATTCCGGGCATTGCTGTGATCACGGCAACCGCCATCGCAGCGACAGTCACAGACCCCGCGCAGTTCCGCTCTGGTCGGCAGGTCGCTGCGTCGTGCGGCACGCACGCCTTCAGCGTGATGCTTGGCCTCACGCCTCAACCGCCTTCAACCGGTGGTAAGACCCGGCTTGGCTGCATCTTCAAACAGGGGGATCGGTATCTTCGACGATTACTGGCCGTAGGTGCGACTGCGGTCATGCGTCACGCGAAGAAAAATCAGCCCCCTATGACTGATTGGGTGAATGGTTTGCTGGAGAAAAAAGCCATTCCGGCCCGTCTCCCTCGCGCGTGCCAATACACGCGCCCGCACCGCCTGGGTTATCCTGACGAAAGAAGATCCCTACCGCCCATACGGGCTGCCCGCCTGAACGGCACATAGCTCAACACGAATTGGGAAAGGCAGTCGATGATGCATAACGACCGAGCCAATGGTGATGAAAACCCGTCTGAGTCAACCTGTCCCTAAAGCACGCGACCTTGATCAGGGACTTCACCGGCGGATTTCCATCAGGGCCGGCGGCAGATGCACGTCGTACAAACAGGCCGGACATATGAAAGCAACCGATCAACGCAACGAGACAAGATCAGCCCTTGCCACTAGGGGTGTCCAGATATGAATCAGAAAACAAACCCGATGGGAATCCTGATTGTCCACAGGCCCCTAGCATTACAGTTGCATATTTGATTTGAAGTGTGTCTGTTGGGCTATGGCCTGATGAGCGCGTTGCCAGAGCGACCATGCAATGACATGGGCGGGATGAATTTGTTGCCGTGCGAGGCGGGTGGCGATGCGGCGGATTTCCTGCATCGACCAGCGGATCAGTTGGCGGTCTTGCGCCATACCGACCGCATCTTTTTTTGGGGATCCAAGGGGCGAGTATTGGCCCGATTGCGGATGACTGCCATCATCGCGAACGCGAGCATCACCAGCGAGACGTGGCGATGCCAGCCATGCCAAGAGCGGGTTTCGTTGTGGTCGAGGCCGAACTCATTTTTGGCAGTCTCAAAACTCTCTTCGATCGCCCAACGATGCCCCTCCACCGTCACCAGTTTTTCCACAGGCGTGCCAACCGGGCACCAGGTCGAGAAGAAGGCGAGGTCGCCATCGGCGATGTTGCGGCGGATCAGCAGCCCGCGTGTCCAGACACCGGTGAAATCCGCGCTGAAATCATCGGCGTCAAGATCAGCGAGATCAAGATAGGCCCAGTCATGCAGTCTCGCGCCTTTGGTTCCCTCGCCTGCTGACAGCCGGTGCCAGGCATCCTCGGGCAAAGCTTCAGCGATGTCCTTCGCGGTTCCGTTAACGGCCAGCGGCTTACCCCATGAGCGGAACGAATGGTTGGCGTTCACACCCAGCACATAGCCTTTGGCTGCGCGTTTGAGCGCCATTTCCATGTCTCCCACGCCATAAACGCTGTCGGCCGCCACCCAGGAAAACGGCACGTTTGAAGCAATCGCCCGCTCGATCATCGTGCACGCCAGTGCTGGCTTGGTGGCAAAGCGAATGCTGTCCGGCACATGGGCCGCCGCCAGGCGATCCCGGTCATCCGCCCAGCCCTTTGGCAGATAGAGCGCCCGATCAATGAAGGCATGACCATGCCGGGAGACATAGGATGCGAACACACCGATCTGGCAATTGGTGATCTTGCCGGCCGAACCTGTATATTGCCGACCGACCCCGCAGGATGCCTTGCCCTGCTTGAGAAAACCGGTCTCATCAAGCACGAGAACGGCATCGGGATCGGCCAGCGTCTCAAGCGCGTAATCACGCATGATGTCGCGCAAAGAATCCGCGTCCCAGCATCCGCGACCCAGGATCGCCTGTTGCCGCCAAGGGCCGAGATCGCCCGCCGCTTCCGCACGCATCCATCCCGTCTTGCGTCTTTCTTCCCCCAGTAAGCCGTCCAAAAAATGGCCCGCTGACACCGCCACACGCTCCTGCGTGAACAACGGTCGCATCCGCGCCTTCACTTCCCGCAACGAAGACGCCCAAAGTTCAAGCGTCGCCTCGACTGATGCACCTGTCATCCATGACCTCCGATTCATGGAAACTCATGGATTCAGACATCAGAGTAAAATGCAACTGTAATGCTAGACTGCGGCAAGACCAGTTTGCCAATGGACCAGAGGTCAAAGATGCATTGGCAAACCAAATCAGGTCACTCGATGGTGGCACTCCAAGCCAACCAAGTCGTTATACGCGAAAATATGTGGCTAAATCTCCATATCTGCGCCGGAGTAATTCAACTGGATAGACCATCTGAATTCTAAGCCAGTGGGTTGGATCTGGAAAGAAGAACGGAAACAAGCGGGTAGGGGGGGCAAGCACTTGCGAACCGTCCTCCAAACCGATATTGAAAAAACACGGTCCCGTAGCTCAACTGG
>JAGPBG010000033.1 GCA_018063485.1 Cypionkella sp. | reverse complement strand
GGGCAAACACGGCGTCAAGGCAGTCTCGCCGGCCATTGGTGATGTGTTTGACCCGGAACTGCATCAGGCGATGTTCGAAGCGCCGCTGCCAGGCACCAAGGCGGGCCAGATCATTCAGGTTTTGCTGGAAGGATTCACCCTGCATGATCGGTTGTTGCGCCCGGCACAGGTTGGCGTCTCTTCCAATACTGCGGGTTGATCTTCTCAAGCACCTGATACCCTAAACCCTGTGGTCTATTTGGGCAGCAGCGCTTGCAGCTCGTAAACGAGTCTCAACGCCTCGATCGGAGTAAGTTCGTCTGGAAGCACAGCTTTCAGACGGGCTTCCACCGACGATTGCTTGGCCGCCGGTTTGGCCTGGGTTTGCGAAGCGATACGGAACAGCGGAAGATCGTCGATCAGCGTCTTTTGGCGTGAACCGCCCTCTCGCTCACCCGATTCCAAAGCCTCCAGAACCACCTTGGCCCGGTCGATCACCGATTGCGGCAGTCCCGCAAGCCGCGCCACCTGCACGCCATAGCTGCGATCGGCGGCACCCTTGCGCACCTCATGAAGGAAAATAACCTCACCATCCCATTCCTTGACGGCAACTGTGGCGTTTTCCACACCAGCCAACTTATCTGCCAGTGCCGTCATTTCATGGTAATGCGTTGCAAACAAAGCCCGGCACCGGTTCGCGCCGTGCAAGTGTTCCAATGTGGCCCAGGCAATCGACAAGCCGTCATAGGTGGCCGTTCCGCGCCCGATTTCATCAAGGATCACCAGCGCCCGATCATCCGCCTGATTGAGGATCGCCGCCGTCTCCACCATTTCAACCATAAAGGTTGACCGTCCGCGCGCCAGATCATCTGACGCCCCAACCCGGCTGAACAACTGGCTCACCACGCCGATATGTGCCGATGTGGCCGGGACGAAACTTCCCGCCTGCGCCAATAGAGCGATCAGAGCATTTTGTCGCAGGAAGGTGGATTTTCCGGCCATGTTCGGTCCGGTCAGTAACCAGATCGCGGGGGTATTCGCCTCGGTTAGCGCGCAGTCATTGGCGATGAAAGGCCCGCCACCCTGTATCCGCAAGGCGCGCTCGACCACCGGGTGCCGCCCCCCGATCACCACAAATGCCCGACTGTCATCCAGCTTCGGCTCGGACCAGTTTTCGGCAACGGCCAACTCTCCAAATCCATAGGCGACATCAATCTCGGCCAACCCGCGCGCTGCGGCTCCGATCGGACCAGCCTGTGCCAGCACGGCTTGTCGCAAATCCTCGAAATGCCTCTTCTCCAGCTCTAGCGCATGGTTCCCTGCGTTCAAGATCTTGGTTTCGATCTCGGACAGCGCCACGGTGGTAAATCGCACCTGATTGGCGGTGGTTTGCCGGTGGATGAAGGTCTCCGAAAGCGGCGGGGCGAACATCCGCTCGGCATGGGTGGCGGTCGTCTCGATAAAATAACCCAGCACGTTGTTATGTTTGATCTTAAGGCTTTGAATCCCGGTTTGTCTGATAAAATTGGCCTGCATTGCGGCCACAACACTTCGCCCCGCGTCTCGCAGTTCGCGGGTGCTGTCCAGTTCTTGATCAAAACCGGGCGCAATATAGCCGCCATCCCGCACCAATAGGGGGGGTTCACAAGCGATAGCCTGAAGCAGAAGTTCGATCAAAGGATCATGGCCAAGCAGGACCATTCTGGCATTTTCCAACAGCTTTGGCCCTGCGCCAAGCTGATGGGAAATCTGCCTGGCCTGTATCAGGCCCGCACGGATCGCAGCCAGGTCACGCGGCCCGCCACGTTCCAAAGCCAGACGTGACAGCGCGCGGTCTATATCGGGCACCCGACGCAGTTCGTCGCGTAACATGTAGCGAAGCGGCGTATGTTCGACCAGATATCGCACAGAGTCCAACCTGTCATGGATTGTTTGCAAATCGCGCGATGGCGCAGAAATCCGGCGCTCCAACAGCCTTGCGCCGGCTGCGGTTGCGGTCCGATCCATGGTTGCCAGCAGTGACCCATCCCTGGCTCCAGACATCGCCTGCGTAAGCTCCAGATTTCGACGCGTGGCTGCATCTATCTGCATTGATCCCAGCGCAGATTCGCGCTGAGGGGCGCGCAAAAGCGGCAGTTTGCCGCGCTGCGTAATATCCAGATAATCAACCAGCGCGCCCATGGCCGCGACTTCGGTACGATCAAAGGCTCCAAAGGCTTCCAGAGATTGAATCGACCAAAGATCGCAGAGCCGTCGTTCGGCGGCAGCGGAATCGAAACTGCCCCGCGCAATCGGGGTTACGGCGAGGCCAGGCATCTGTGCCAACAGGTCCGGCTCAACAGCATGGATCTCGGACACTAACAACTCGCGGGGCGCAAGCCTGGCCAGTTCTGGGCCCAACCGCACTGCGGGGCAGGGCATTACCCGCAACTCCCCTGTCGAAATATCAACCCAAGCCAGGGCCGAGGCCCCTCGGATCTCGGCATAGGCCGCCAGATAATTGTGCCGCCGCGCCTCAAGCAATGAATCCTCGGTCAGCGTGCCGGGCGTGACCAGACGCACCACATCGCGCCGCACCACCGATTTTGATCCGCGTTTCCTGGCTTCCGCAGGATCTTCCATCTGTTCGGCAATCGCCACGCGAAAACCCTTGCGGATCAGCGTCAGCAGATACCCTTCGGCCGCATGATGCGGAACGCCGCACATGGAAATAGGTTCGCCTTGATGAAAGCCGCGCTTGGTCAGGGCGATGTCAAGTGCTTCGGCCGCTGCAACCGCATCGTCGAAAAACATCTCGTAAAAATCACCCATCCGATAGAACAACAGGGCACCGGGATTGCGGGCCTTGATCTCCAGATATTGCGCCATCATGGGCGTTACTGCGTCGTCAGTTGTCACCAGGGCTTTCCCTTTTTGCCCGCCGACCCTACAAAAGAGCCACAGGGCCTGAAAGCGAATTGTGTCAGGTGCGCGGTTGCTCTGGAAACAATCCGCAGGCATGATAAATATCGTTGAAAGAACCCGTCACAATCCAGAGGTGAGAAGGTCGTTGCGAAACCTGATTGACCTAAAGCGCCCGCCGGGAGAGGCGTTTCTTCATCTGACGCAAGATCGTGGGGTGCAGTTTCTTGAGCAACCGGACTTCTTCTGGCGCCCTATGGCACCGGCCGAGATTCATGGTTTTGCAGCAAGCGAATATCCTGAAATCAACGAGCGCATCGAAGGCTTTCTGAATTTCAACGCTCGCTTTCGACGGTTTTCCCAAGTGATGGAGGTCAACAGCGTTCCGATCTTGGTCAGCAATGCCGATTTTCGCAAATCCTATGTCACCGTTGGCGAAAAATGCATATTGAGCGGAGCGTCGGGAATTCGATTGCTGAACCGCTATTGCTGGGAGAACGAGGGCAGCGCGCTCAATCCAGAAGCGGTGCTGATCGAGTATTTCAATCAACGACAGGCGGAAAGCCCGTTGGAGCTACCGGTCGTGAAAACCGCGCCAGCGCCGGAAACGGTCTTTGCGATCGAGTGCCGCAATACCTTCAATTATTACCACTTTGTCACTGAATCGTTGTGCCAGCTTTGCGATGTGGCCGACAGTGGCAGCACGGGTCCAATCTATCTGCATTTCCCGAATCAAGAGGACAAGACCCGCGATTTCACCCGGACCTACATTGCGGCCCTCTTTCCTGAACTTGTTGACCGTGTGCGTTTCCAGCGGTCGCCATATCGCCACGACAGCGCCCTTACCTCTTATAGTTTCTTGTTGGATTGCTTTAGCCTGCCTGCTTCGCAATTTGGGTCGTTGCAAGACATCGCCCCCGACAATCCGCATTGGAAATCCGGGCAAGCGTCGCTGAATGCGTTGACGATCCTTGAAATGAACGCGGTGGACAGCAACCTGCGGCGTCTGCGCGCGCGGGCATTGCGCGCCATCGAGGGCAAGGATTTCAGCCACCTTCCAAGACGGTTCTGGGTTGGGCGGCAGACCGGGCGCAGCAGAGAGCGGCCCTTGGGCGGCCAAACCGATTTGATCGAGATGTTGCAGCCCTTCGGGTTTGAACAAGTGCTGTTTGAAGGTTTGACGCCGCTTGAACAAATCGCACTCATGGCAAATGCGGAAATGATGATTTCGCATCATGGGGCTGGGTTTGCCAATATGCTGTTCGCCAATCCGCAAGCCACGGTGATCGAGCTGGGCACTTTGCAGACCGCTCGCTATCGGTGGGGGGATTTTCACGCCGTCGCCAATGTGTCCGGGTGCCGCTATGTATCGTTCTTTGCAGATTATAATACGGATACCCCATTGGTTGATCCGATATTTTCCCTCGATGGAATTGTGCCAGTACACCTGTCGCGTGCAGGGCTTGCACAGCTGATGTGTTTTGTCGTCAGCAGTCTGGGAAATATCCCCCAATTATCTCAGGCAACCGATGTGGCGCGGCTGGCGTCCCAGTTGCTCATCTCGGGCGATGCCGGTCGGGCGAAAGAGGTGATCGACCAGCATCTTGGTATGGAAGAAGGGCATGTTGGGTTGAGCTTGGTCATGGCGGATGTCTATGAAAAGCTGGACGAACCCGCCGATCAGCTTGCGGCGCTTTACACCGCCTATCGTGCAGACCCGACGCAACATGTCACTTTGATCAAAGTGATCTGGTGCGCCAGAAAACTGAATGATCTCGATACCCTGCGCGCGGCTCTCGGCCTGCTTCGCGACGTATTCCCAGAGCGTTTTCAAGCCTTCATCAAAGACCGCCCCTGGTTTCAAAAGCAAATCAAAGCCGCTTGACGGGTGCTTCGGATAATATTGTTTCAAGCCCCGGCTGGGGTTAAGAGAGGCCAGGCCCAGGGAGAAATCAGATGTCCAGCAAGAACCGCGTTACGCCAGAAGAGGCTTTGGCCTACCACCTTGAGCCGCGACCAGGAAAATATGATATCGTGCCGTCTACTCCGATGGCAACTCAGCGAGACCTGTCGTTGGCATACTCTCCCGGTGTGGCCGTTCCGGTGCTGGCTATCGCCGAGCGCCCGGAAACCGTCTATGATTACACCGTCAAAGGGAACATGGTTGCGGTGATTACCAATGGAACCGCCATTCTGGGGCTGGGCAATCTGGGGGCGCTGGCGTCAAAACCAGTGATGGAAGGCAAGGCGGTGCTGTTCAAACGCTTTGCCGATGTGAACGCCATCGACATCGAACTGGACACCGAAGACGCGGATGAAATCATCAAAGCTGTCAGCTTGATGGGGCCAACCTTTGGCGGCATCAATCTTGAGGACATCAAGGCGCCTGAGTGTTTCATAATTGAGCAGCGGCTTAAGGAAATCATGGACATTCCGGTGTTTCATGATGATCAGCACGGCACGGCGGTGATCTGTGCTGCGGGCCTGATCAATGCGCTGGAGATCAGCGGGAAAAAGATCGCTGATGTCAAAATCGTGCTGAACGGAGCCGGCGCGGCTGGAATTGCCTGTCTCGAGTTGCTGAAATCCATGGGCGCACGGCATGACAATTGCATCATGTGCGATACCAAGGGCGTGATCTGGCAGGGCCGGACCGAAGGCATGAACCAGTGGAAATCGGCCCACGCCATTAACACCCCGCACCGCTGCCTTGCCGAGGCGATGGTGGGTGCAGATGTGTTTCTGGGTGTCTCCGCCAAAGGTGCCGTGACGCCTGAAATGGTGGCATCCATGGCCGATAACCCGGTGATTTTCGCCATGGCCAACCCGGACCCAGAGATCACACCCGAAGAGGCCCATGCGGTGCGGGCCGATGCCATCGTGGCCACTGGGCGCTCGGATTATCCCAATCAGGTGAACAACGTCCTTGGCTTTCCCTACCTGTTTCGAGGCGCGCTCGATATTCACGCTCGCGCCATCAATGACGAGATGAAAATTGCCTGCGCCAAGGCCCTGGCGGCGCTGGCGCGCGAAGATGTGCCTGATGAGGTGGCGATGGCCTATGGCCGCAAACTGTCCTTTGGCCGCGACTATATCATCCCCACGCCGTTTGATCCGCGATTGATCTATGTGATCCCGCCGGCGGTGGCCAGGGCCGGGATGGATACCGGCGTGGCGCGGCGGCCGATTATCGACATGAAAGGCTATACCCAAAGCCTCAAGGCACGGATGGACCCGACCGCAAGTATCCTTCAAGGCATACATGCGCGCGCCAAACAGGCACAGGCGCGGATGATCTTTGCCGAGGGTGACGATCCGCGCATTCTGCGCGCTGCCGTCGCCTATCAGCGCGCAGGTTTGGGCAAGGCCCTGGTCGTTGGGCGCGATGCGGATGTGAAAGAGAAACTTGAGGCCGCGGGGCTGGGTGACGCTGTGCGCGAGTTGGAAATCGTCAATGCCGCCAATACCCGGCATTTGGAAACCTATAAGGATTTTCTTTACAAACGCCTGCAACGCGAAGGCTTTGATCGCCATGACGTGCATCGCCTCGCCACCCGCGACCGCCACGTTTTTTCGGCGCTGATGCTGCAACACGGGCATGGCGATGGGCTGATTACCGGGGCGACTCGGAAATCAGCCTATATCCTCTCGCTGATCAACCATGTCTTTGATGCCAAGGCCTCGGATGGCGCGGTGGGGGTGACGGCGCTGTTGCACAAGGGCCGGATCGTGTTGATTGCCGACACCCTGGTGCATGAATGGCCAGATGAGACTGATCTTGCAAATATCGCCATCAAGGCGGCGGGTGTTGCGCGCGATCTGGGATTAGAGCCGCGCGTGGCTTTCGTATCCTTTTCAACCTTCGGCTATCCGGTGTCGGAACGGGCGACCAAGATGCACATGGCACCCAAGGTGTTGGATGAAATGAAGGTCGATTTCGAATATGAAGGCGAAATGACCGTCGATGTGGCATTGAACCCCGAAGTGATGGCGCAATATCCGTTCTCGCGGCTGACGGGGCCCGCGAATATACTGGTGGTTCCGGCGCGGCATTCCGCGTCAATCTCGGTGAAGCTGATGCAGGAAATGGCCGGAGCCACGGTGATCGGACCAATCCTTACCGGGGTGCGCAAGCCGATTCAGATCTGTTCTACCAACGCGACGGTGAATGATATTCTGAACATGGCTGTGATGGCGGCGTGCAAGGTGGAATGAACGACTACCGGTTCAGCCCCCAAGGCTAAGCCGGGCCACAAGTTCAACATGGGCGGACCAGCGAAACTGGTCCACAACCTGAATCCAGTCGATCTTATAGCCCGCCTCGGTCATGATTCTTGCATCACGGGCAAAGGTTGCCGGGTTGCATGATACCATGGCAACCACCGGCACACGCGCCTTGGCCAGCGTGCGCACCTGCGCCTCGGCCCCAGCGCGTGGCGGGTCGATAACCACAGCATCCACGCCTTTGAATTCGTCCGGTTCCAGCGGGCGGCGGAACAGATCGCGTGTTTCATGGGTCACGCGTTTCAGCCCTTCAGCATTGCGCGCACCTTTGTCCAGTGCCGTAATCATCGCAGCGTCACCCTCAACAGCGTGAACTTCCGAGCGTTCCGCCAATGGCAGCGCAAAGGTGCCACTTCCTGCAAACAGGTCGACAATCTTGCGGGCGGGACCGATGGCCAGAGCCACCGATTTCAGAAGTGCGGACTCTCCCTCTGCGGTCGCTTGCAAGAAAGCCCCCGGTGGTGGGGAAACCAAAGCGCGACCAAATCGCTGCATCGGGGCCGTGCGCAGCGCGACGGTTTCGCCGTTCCATGTCAGCCGGGCGATATTGTTGGCTTCGGCCACACGGGCAAGGTCAAGCAGCAGGGCCGAGTCCAATGGTTTGCCTCCCTGCACCATCACATCGGGTCCGCCAAGCGACCGCGTAACGGTAAAACTGGCTTCGGTGGTTCGAGTGACGCCCAGTTTGATCAATGCCTCAAGCGCGGGGAAAGTTGCGATCAGGTCGGGGTGCAGCAATTGGCAATTCGGCACCGCCACCAGATTATCCGAACCGCGCGCATGAAACCCGATCAGCGCGCCGCCTTTGGTGCGCCGCCCTGCCATTGTGGCGCGGCGCCGGGAATTTGGCGGTGAGGTGATGATGGGCAGCATCGGCGCCATAAGCCCTTGCCCAGCCAGTGCGCCTTTCACAATCCCCAGCTTCCAATCAGCCACGAAGGTATCGGCGGCGTGCTGCATCAGGCAGCCACCGCAACTGCGCGCGTGTGGACAAGGTGGTCGGACGCGCAGCGGCGACGGCGTTAGAATTCGGATATTGTGCAGGGTGTTGCCTTGCAAATCGCCCTCAACCGTTTCGCCGGGCAGCATTGCGGGGGCGTAGATCACCCCGTCGGTGCCCTGCGCAATGCCGTCACCCAAATGCCCCAGCCGCTCGATGGTAATCTTCACTCTGCCGCCTGCTCTTCATCGCTGCCAATAAAGCCACCGCTTTGGCGGTTCCAATAGCGCGCGTAAACCCCGTTCTTCGCGAGAAGTGCAGCGTGATCGCCAATTTCCACAATCCGCCCCTGTTCCAAAACGATGATCCGATCCATCGCCGCAATGGTGGACAGCCGGTGCGCGATTGCCAGAACGGTTTTCCCCTGCATGACCCGGCCCAGCGCCTCTTGAATACTGGCCTCCACCTCGGAATCCAGCGCCGAAGTGGCCTCGTCCAGCACCAGAATCGGCGCATCTTTGAGAAAAGCGCGGGCCAGGGCGATACGTTGACGCTGACCGCCCGAAAGTTTCACGCCGCGCTCGCCAAGAAAAGCGTCGTACCCTTTGCGGCCATTGTGGTCGAGCATGTGGGCGATGAATTCATCCGCTTCGGCAGCCTTGGCCGCGGCGATGATCTCGGCCTCACTCGCCTCGGGCCTGCCATAGGCGATGTTGTCACGGGCCGAGCGGTTGAACATCGCGGTTTCTTGGGTAACCATGCCGATTTGCCGTCGCAGGCTTTCCTGCGTGACGTCGCGCACATCATGACCATCAACCAGAACGCGGCCTTTTTCGCAGTCATAGAGCCGTAAAAGCAAGGAAACGAGGCTGGATTTTCCTGCCCCTGAGGCCCCGACGATTCCCAGTTTTTCCCCGGCGCGAATGGTCAGATCAATATCCTCCACACCGCCGCGCCGCCGCCCATAGGCAAAACTGGCGTGATCGTAACGAACCTCACCAGCGACGCGGGGCAAATCAATCGCGTCTGGAGCATCGGCCAGGGAATGCGGCACCGCCAAAGTGCGCATCCCGTCTTCAACCTCGCCGACCGAGGTGTAGATCGTCATCAAGGTGAAACTGACCCAACCCGTCATCTGGGCGATCCGCATCGCAATTGCGCCCGCTGTTGCAATGCCGCCGGGCGTGGCAAGGCCCTGCTGCCACAACATCAGGGTGCCGCCGATAAGGATCACCGGCAAAGTGCCTGCCAAAGTCATCAGTGTCAGCCGGAACCAGGCAGAAATCACGCCATATTCCAGCGAGCGATCGCGGAAAACCTCCATCGCCCGCAGCGCAACCCGGTCTTCAAAGGCGGCATGAGCAAAGAGCTTGACGGTCTTGATGTTGGTGATCGTGTCAACCACCTGTCCGGTAACCATTGCACGGCTTGAGGCCCGCGCCGCCGAGTTCGCGCGCACCAGCGGGATAAAGAAACGAACCAGAGTAAGGTAGGCGATCAGCCAGATGCCCAAGGCTGCGCCGACGCGCCAATCAACCGAAAACAGAAAGACCACCGACGCAATTACCGACGCCAGCGCAAAGCAGATCGTATTGATGAATTCGGTGGCTACATCGGTGACCGCCCGCGCCGCCTGCATTTGTTTCTGGGCAATTCGCCCTGCGAAATCATTGTCAAAGAAGGTCAGCGCCTGACCCAAAGTCCAACGATGCAGGCGCGACAGTACCAGAGGAAGCAGGTTTGGCCCGAGGGTGATCGCAACCGAAGCCGCTGAAATCGCATAGCTGATAGGCCGCAAGACCAGATAAAAGACAACCGACCAGATGATCAGCGTGGCGTGATCGGTGAAGAAACTGGCAGGGTTTCCACCTACCGCTGCGTCAATCAGCCAACCCAGAACCAGCGCCGAGACAACCTCTGTCACCCCCGCCAATGACGAGAGGGCCGCCGAGAACCAAAGTTGAATCCAGGTGTCCTTCAGGCTCCAGCGAAAGAACGCGCCAAGTCGTTGTGGCGGCGGGGCATTGGCAGGGCGAAAGGCGTCAATCCATTCGCCCATACGCAATAAAACGCTCATTCTTCCGCCTCCAACCCGATGAATCCACCCGATTGCCGCGCCCAAAATCTGGCGTAAAGCCCGTTTTGTGCCAGCAATTCGGCATGTTTGCCTTGTTCGACGATCCGCCCGTCATCCAGCACTACAATCCGATCCATCGCCGCGATCGTTGAAAGCCTGTGTGCAATCGCGATGACGGTCTTGCCCTGCATAACGCCGAAAAGGGCCTCCTGAATGGCTGCTTCCGCCTCGGAATCAAGCGCCGAGGTGGCTTCATCAAGAATCAGGATTGGCGCATCTTTCAGGATCACGCGCGCCAATGCCACCCGTTGCCGCTGCCCGCCCGAGAGTTTGACACCGCGCTCGCCAACATGGGCGTCATAGCCCTGCCGTCCTTGCGGGTCTTCCAGCGTCAAAATAAACTCATGCGCCTCGGCCCGTTTGGCGGCTGCAATCATTGCCATGTCTCCGGCATCAGGGCGCGCGTAAAGTATGTTGTCGCGCACCGAGCGGTGCATCAGGCTGCTGTCTTGCTGAACCATGCCGATCATCCGCCGCAAAGATTCCTGCGTAACGGTGGAGATATCCTGCCCATCAATGCGGATCTGCCCACTTTCGGTATCGTAGAACCGCAGCATCAGCTTCACCAAAGTGGATTTTCCGGCCCCCGAGCGGCCGACCACACCAATTCTCTCTCCCGGTTTCAGGGTGAGCGAGACGTTCTGCAACCCGCCAAAGCCGCGCCCGTAGTGGTGCGAGATATTGTCGATCTCTACCAAGCCACGCCCGACCGCAAGGGGAAGGGCAGATGGGGAATCGACCAGGCTGATAGGATGGGTGATTGTC
The DNA here is from genome assembly GCA_018063485.1 of Cypionkella sp. Taxonomy (GTDB): domain Bacteria; phylum Pseudomonadota; class Alphaproteobacteria; order Rhodobacterales; family Rhodobacteraceae; genus CBDUEF01. Next base: position 259 of record JAGPBG010000033.1, on the reverse strand, counting down.
TCCATCCCCTCTTGTACAACGCCCAGCGCCTGGACCAGTGAAGTGAAGGCCCACATGATCCAATAGGTCATATTGTTCAATCTCAGCACAAGCGCAGTCGCGGCGGCGACGGTGCCAACGGTCGCAGCACCTTGATACCATAGCAAAATTGCCCAACCTGTTACCGATACAATCAGAAAACCGTTCAACACCGTCAACGCAAGATCCATCTTGGTGACAATGCGCATCTCCCGCTTGAACGTCTCGCGCGCGTTTTCGA
>JAGPBG010000359.1 GCA_018063485.1 Cypionkella sp. | reverse complement strand
GTTCACACCATTGGTGGCAAAACCGCCCATCGCCTTGTAAAGCGCCGCCGGGATGTTCCTGACGCGAAACACAAAGGTCGTCATCATCTGATCGGCCCGCCGCGAAAGATCAAGCGCTCGCGCCATCACCAGAAAGCGGGTGGTGTTGTTGGCCTGATCCTCAATCGCGGGGGCAAGGATATCAAGCCCATAGATCGACGCTGCAAGTTCACTGGCCAACGCCGCCTTTGACGGATCGCGCGCTTGGGCCACTTCGCGGGCGGCGCGGGCATTGTCGGAACTGACCACGCCGCGAATGTTATGGGCGCGCAAAAAGCCGGTGCATTGCGGCAAGATCACAACATGGCCGTGGGCTTCTTTGATCTGCGCCAAAGCTGCACCGGGCACGCCCAGCAAATTGACATGAACGCGCACGAAAGCCTCGTCCACGATATGCAGACCGCTTTGTGGCAGCAGTCGGTGCACATCGGCGACGCGGCCATAGGTGGAGTTTTCCACCGCCAACATCCCCAGATCGACATCACCGGTCACGGTCCGGTCGATCACTTCTTCAAATGTGACACAAGGAACCGCCGTCATATCGACGCGCGCCTGCTGGCAGGCCTGATGGGAATAGGCGCCAAGTTCACCTTGAAATGCGATGCGGCCTGACATTTTTGGCACTCTTTCGATACAAAAAATGCCCTTCGGTTCAGAAAAACTTCTGCAAGGGCGGGTTGGTCGCGCTACTACACCTTGAAAGAGGAAGGTGGAAGCGGATAGATACCCCGAAACCATTTCCGGCGAAACCAGCCGCAAGGAAGGCGCACATGTTCAACACGATGACCCTGACCAAAATAACCGGCGCAATCTGCGGATCGCTTCTGATCTATCTTTTTGCCTCGTGGGCAGCAGATTCGCTTTATGATACCGGCAGCGAAGGACATGGCAGTGAGGTGGCGTCGCAAGCCTACACCATTGACACCGGCGACGCAGCCCCAGCCGAAGCGGCCACTGAAGGGCCCAGCTTTGATGAAATCTATGCCTCGGCAGATGTCGCCGCCGGTGAGAAGGTCTTCAGCAAATGCAAGGCTTGCCACAAGGCCGACGGCACCAACAGCACCGGCCCGCATCTGAACGGCGTCGTCGAGCGTCCGCGCGGCACAGTTGAAGGCTTTGGCTACTCCGACGGAATGAAATCGGTCAACGACCCCTGGACACCCGCCAATCTGGATCTGTTCCTGACCAACCCCAAAACCGATGTTCCCGGAACCAAGATGTCTTTCGCCGGCCTTCCCAAAGCCGAAGACCGGGCCAATCTGATTGCCTATCTGGCCACGCTGAAGTGACTTGCCATTCTTGCTGAACAAAGGGCTGTCCCAGGGGGCGGCCCTTTTTCGTTACACATGGATCACTGCCCCCTCACGTATTCGCGCCTTGTGAGACCGGGCCCTTCCGTTTTAGATTGGCGAAAAGAAGCGGGGAGTTGGGGCATGTTGGCAAAGACAGCGGCGCGGTGCAAAGCAGCCGCATGGATATCTCAAACCACTCTGGTTGCGGTATTGGCTCTCCCTTTGCATGCCGAAGAAAAGACCATCATCGCGCATGGCATCTCTACTTTTGGTGCCCTGAAATATCCTGCCGATTTCAAGCATCTGGATTATGTGAACCCCGATGCGCCCAAGGGCGGTGAGATTTCGGAATGGGCGCCCGGCACTTTTGATTCGATGAATCCCTATTCGGTCAAGGGTGTCTCTGCCGCATTGTCGTCGATCTTTTATGAAAGTATTCTGGGCGCGACCAGCGATGAAATCGGCGCGGCCTATTGTCTGATGTGCGAGACGATGGAATATCCCGAGGATCGCTCCTGGGTGATCTTCAACCTGCGCCATGATGTGAAATTCTCGGACGGCTCACCGATGAGCGCCGATGATGTGGTGTTCAGCTATGAACTCTTCCGCGACAAAGGCATTGCCGAATTCCGCTCGGTGTTCAATTCCAAGGTGCAAACGGTTGAGGCGCTTGACCCTTACCGCGTGAAATTCACCTTTACCCCCGGCACTCCGTTTCGCGACATGCCTGCCACGGCGGGCGGTCTTTCGGTGATCTCCAAGGCCGATTATCTGGGCAAAAAGCGTGATCTGGAGGACTCCAGCCTTGTGCCCTTCCTTGGCACTGCGCCCTATGTTTTGGACAGCATGCGCCCCGGACAACAGATCATCTACAAGCGCAACCCCGATTATTGGGGCATCAACCACCCGCTTGAGGTGGGTCAGCACAATTTCGACCGCATCAGGATCGAGTATTTCGGCGATGATTCCGCCGCATTCGAGGCTTTCAAATCCGGCGCCTATACGTTCCGCAATGAAAACTCGTCCAAGCAATGGGCCACTGCCTATGATTTTCCGGCGCTCAGGACTGGCTCGGTGATCAAAACCGAATTGCCCAACGGCAACATTGCCAGTGGTCAGGGGTTTCTGATCAATCTGCGGCGCGAAAAGTTTCAGGACGTGCGGGTGCGTGAGGCGATTGGCCTGATGTTCAACTTTGAATGGTCAAACCAGACGTTGTTTTACGGGCTGTATTCACGGATCAATTCGATCTGGGAAAATACCGCGATGGCAGCGGTCGGCCCTGCCACACCAGCGCAAACCGCGTTGTTGCAGCCTTTGGTGGATGAGGGCCTGCTGCCTGCCACGATCCTGACGGATGAGCCCGCGATGGGATCGGTGTCCACGCCCGACAAGAACCTTGACCGCAAGAACCTGCGCGAGGCCTCGGCGCTGCTGGATGCGGCGGGTTGGGAAGTGGGAAGCGACGGGATGCGGCGCAATGCCAAAGGCGAGACCCTGAAGGTGGAGTTCCTTGAGGACAGCCCCGCCTTTGAGCGGGTGATCAACCCGTATGTGGAAAACCTGCGCGCCTTGGGGGTGGATGCGGTGCTGACACTGGTGGATTCGGCGCAGATGAGCCAGCGCAGTGATCCGCCCGCCTTCGATTTCGACATCATCGTCGGCAATGCGGTGAACGGATATGAGCCGGGCGGCGAGATGAAACAGGCCTATGCCTCGGTCACCGCCAGCAATTCCACCCGCAACCCCGCCGGGCTTGCCAATCCGGCAGTGGACAAACTGCTTGATCCGATTGAAGCCGCCCAAACGCGGCAGGATCTGGACGTGGCGACGCAGGCGCTGGATCGGGTGTTGCGCAGCCTGCGGTTCTGGATCCCGCAATGGTATAAGAACACCTATACCGTGG
>JAGPBG010000358.1 GCA_018063485.1 Cypionkella sp. | reverse complement strand
ATCTGAAAGATAGCGCGGCGGATCACCCGGATCCTTGCGCTGCACCAGCAGCCGCGCGCGCCAGAACACGCCGCCTGCGATATGGACCACGGTAGCCGCCACCGCATAGGCCCGCCCATGTGATTTTGTGAAATAATGCAAGCGACTGTCGAGCCAGAATTGCGGAATCCGCGTCCATTCCCGCATCCCGGTAGATACTGAACCGATATGCTCGACCTGGCTTTCCACCACATAATCCACTGTGTAACCTGCGCGAGCGGCGCGCAGGCACAGTTCAGTTTCCTCAAAATACAAAAAGAACCGCTCATCAAATAATCCGATCCGATCCAGCACCGATTGGCGCATCATCAGGCTGGCGCCTGCCAGCCAATCCACCCGGCTGGTCAAGACGGGCAGCGCCTGCGCCACCACTGATCGGTGCAAGATGCGGCTGACCAACCCCAAACGGATCTGGGTTTCAAACTCGCTGGCGATGGTGGGAAACTGAAAAGCGGTGCGATGGGCTTCGCCGTCCGGCCCGTGCAACTGGCTTCCGGCAAATCCGGTGTGCGGATGTGCCTCCAGATGATGCAGTAACGCGCCGATCGCGCCCTTGTCGGGGAAAGCATCCGAATTCAGGATATAGATATAGTCGGGTTTCGATCCATCCGGCATCCCGGCTCGTATCCCGAAATTATTGCCCGCGCCAAAGCCGCCATTGCGCCCCGATTGCAGCACCCTAACCCGATTGTCGCCCCATCCGCGCACCGCATGCGTCATTCGCTCGAAAGACCCATCACCCGAGTCATTGTCAACAATCACCAGCGCGCCATCCAGCCCAGCCATTTCCCGCAACGCCGCCTGGGCAGACCGCAGGGTCATCTCGGGCGTTCGCCAATTCAGGATAACGGTCAGAATGCTTGCCATGTCCCTACTCCGCCGCCGTCGCCAAAGGCGCAATTATCTTGACGCTTTCCGGCGCAAGCTCTCGTTCAGCCGCCGCAATCGACTTGGCCATATGTGAGGCCAAGACCCGCACATTCGGCTCAAGCACTATGCTGTTATGATCGCCCGGCACCTCGATAATCTCAAGATCAGGAGCAAATTGCGCCCAGTCGTTATCGGGGTAGACATATTCCTTGGCGTCACAAACCCAGCGCCCGCCGGTGACTTTCCATTTCAGATCCAGCGGCGGGCGGTATAGCACCACAGGCCCGGACCGCCGCGTCAGATGCAACTTGGGCAGCGCCGAACGGAAGGCATTCTCCAATTCCTCATAATGCATCTCGGTGGCATGGGCGACATGCGGCCCCGCCTCACGCTTGCGCTTTTGCTCGATGTTCCAGGCCCGGCGCTTGGCAAACCATTCGATGAAATAACGCGGCCCGTTGCGGCGTAATTCGATCAGCTTGATCAAGGCCTTGTCTTGCCGCGTCACCACCGGGCGCATCGGCATCGGCGTATCCAGCAAGAACACCCGCGCCACCGCCTCGCCTGCCTCTTCGAGCAAGCGCGCCACTTCCCAAGCCGTCAACCCGCCGCCCGAATAGCCGCCCAAGATATAGGGGCCACGCGGCTGCACCTGCCTGATCTCGGCAATGTAATCGCGCGCAGCCTCGGTCAGATCGGTATGCGGCGCGTCCTCACCGAACAACCCGCGCGCTTGCACGCCGTAAAATTGGCGGTCATTGCCGACCAGATTGGCCATATGCCGCAGGTTCAGGATATTGCCGCCCATCCCCGCCACCATGAACACCGGCGTCTTGGTTCCGGCAGCACCCGAATGCATCGGCACCAGATGGGTAAAGCGGCGTATCGGCGTGGCGGGCTTTGCCTCATCTGCGCCGCTTTCGCCGATCCGTTCGGCGATCAGTGCCGCACAGCGCGCAATCGTCGGAGCCTCAAACAGAACCGAGATTGGAAACTCTACCCGATAGGCCTTTTTCACCATGGCGAACAGCCGCACGGCGATCAGACTATGGCCACCCAGATCGAAAAAACTGTCCTCAACCCCAACTTGCCCAACCCCCAGCAATTCTTGCCAAAAGCCAACCAGACTGCGCTCGATATCGTTGCGCGGCTCGACATAGACGTTGTCCAGATCAGGGCGTTCAAAGGTCTGCCCCTCGGATTTCGCGGCTTCGGCCTCGGCGGTTTGCTTGATCAGGGCAGGCAGATCGAGCGAGGACACAATCACCTGCCCCCCCCCCAGCGCCACCGCCCGGCCAAAGGCCTTCGCCCCCTCATCAGGCCTTATCCCCATGGCGAAGGAATGCAGCAAACGCTCTTCGGCGGGCGACAACGGCTTGGCACTCGCCTGTCCCTCGTCAAACTCCAACTCGCGCGCCTCGGGCTTGGCAAAAGCCAGATCGCCCTGCAAACGGTGGATCGAGAAACCCTTGATCTCGACACAAACCTCACCCTCAGGTGTTGCCAAAGTCACATCGAAACTCGCCGTCGGATCGCTGGCCCGGTTAGGGGCCGTATTGCGCACATGGCTGACAATCCGCGCCGGAAGGCCGCGCAGCACCCGCAGGGTTTCATAAGACACCGGCACCCAAAGATGTGTCGGCTGATAGCCCTCGATCAGCCCCATCGCCCAGCCGGTCGCCAGATCCATCAGCGCCGGATGCAGGATCCAGCCCTGGTCCGGCTCGGCCCGAAATGCCGCTGGCAGCGACAGTTCCGCCAATCCCTCGGCCTTGTCCAGCGCCCGCGACTGCGTCACCCGCCAGCGCGGCCCAAAGGCCAGATGCGCCTCTTGCGGGCTGACCAAACCTTCCCCGACCTCGGGTGCAGGCAAGCGCGCCGCAATCGCCGCCACATCAATCCGCCCGGCCGCGGCCCGAACCGGCACAATCCGCGCCGTTGCGTGCAATTGCCAGCCGATCCGCCCCTTGACCGAAACGGCCGAGCGCAACTCGAACCCATAGCCCTCATCCGAACGGATCAGCTTGCAGCGCATCTCACGCGGGGCATCGCCATCAGTGTCCAAGGGCCGAAAGAAATACAGATCGCGCAACTCGAACGCGCCGGTCTCGCCCTGCGCGCGCATCGCCTCGGCGGCAATTTCGATATAGCCGGTGCCGGGGATCAGCGCATGGCCCGCCTTGGTGCGGTGGCCGTCCAGAATCCAGCGGTCCAGCCCATAGCTGGCGGTGAACATCCGGTTGCCCTTGGCGTCAAACGTCGCCTCGTCCAGCATCGGCGCGGCAATTGGCATGCGCGGTGCGGCCGGCCTGTCGCCCGTGCGCTCGGCCAAGGC
>JAGPBG010000357.1 GCA_018063485.1 Cypionkella sp. | reverse complement strand
GCTATGACGAAGGCGGCGTGCTGACCGAGGCCGTTCGCCGCCGCCCCTATCAGGTAGTGCTGTTTGATGAAGTCGAAAAGGCCCACCCGGATGTGTTCAACGTGCTGTTGCAGGTGCTTGATGACGGGATTCTGACCGATGGTCAGGGCCGCACCGTTGATTTCAAGCAAACGCTGATCATCCTGACTTCGAACCTTGGCGCGCGCGCCTTGTCCGAGGTGCCCGATGGTGGCGATGCCCGTGCAGCACGGGCCGAGGTGATGGAGGCGGTGCGCGCCCATTTCCGGCCTGAATTCCTGAATCGCCTGGATGAAACGGTAATCTTTGATCGGCTTGCCCGCAGCGATATGTCGGCCATCGTGGATATTCAGCTTCGCAGGTTGGAGGCTCGGCTGATCACGCGCAAAATCACGCTTGATCTGGATCAGGCGGCCAAGACATGGCTGGCCGATGAAGGCTATGATCCGGTGTTCGGCGCACGGCCGTTGAAACGGGTGATCCAGAACCACCTGCAAAACCCGCTGGCCGAAATGATCTTGGCGGGGGACGTGATGGACGGTGCCACCGTAACCGTTTCGGCAGGGGCGGATGGGCTGATCATAGGCGACAGGGTATCCGCTTCACGCCGCGAAAAGCCAAAGGCAGCAGTTGTTCACTAGGCCGATTTAATCAAAACGCCCGCCCCTGAGGGGCGGGCGTAGAGCTTCTCAACCCGATATCGTCTTACATCGGCGGCATCAGCACCGCGTCGGTCACATGAATCACGCCGTTGCTTGCCTCGATGTCGGCAGCCGAGATTGCCGTCCCGTTCACTTTCGGGCCACCGTCCAGCGTGATCGTCACATCAGCGCCGTTGACGGTTTTCGCCATCATGCCTTCGGTCAGGTCGCTCGACATCACTTTGCCGGAGACAACGTGATAGGTCAGGATCGCGACCAGTTTGTCCTTGTTTTCTGGCTTCAAAAGATCTTCGACCGTGCCAGCCGGCAGTGCCGCAAAGGCGGCGTCGGTCGGCGCGAACACGGTGAAGGGGCCCGCGCCGCGAAGCGTTTCTTCAAGACCAGCGGCTTGAACGGCGGCAACCAGCGTGGTGAAGTTGCCTGCACCTACGGCGGTATCAACGATGTCTTTGTCAGCAGCGAAGGCCGGGGCCGAGAACATGGCAGCGGCGGTGGTGAGCGCAAAAAAAGTTCTGCGGATCATAGGGGGCACTCCTAATGGTTCGCCGGTATTGGCATCAGGAGAACGCTGGCTGCGCTGTTTCGGATCAATGTGAAAACCATGCGAGTGGGTCTTGTAAGCTGCGAATGGCGCGCTAAGCCACGGCGGCTGCCGATTTCAATTCACGATTGTTTTACTGAAACCGGCGTCGATCAGAAATGTTTCAACTGTCTGGCGCAGACGTGAGCGAAGATGATTTTGAAATGTCGCGATTTCACGCCATCTTGAGTTACATCAATGATGGAGCATAAGATGCGTTTCAAGCCCGACCTGCGCTGGTCTGATATTACCCCCAAGGCAGATTTCCTAAACCGCCGTCAGATTATGGCCGGTGGAGTGGCACTCATGGCCGGGATGGGATCGGTGGCACGGGCCGGCACTTATCCCGCAAGCCCACTGTCTACCGACGAAACCCCGAACAGCCTTTCTGACATCTCGACCTATAACAACTATTACGAGTTCGGTCTGGACAAGGCTGATCCTGCCAACAATGCCCGCACGCTGAAAACTGATCCATGGTCGATCCTGATCGGCGGCATGGTGGACAAACCCGGTCGCTATGATCTGGCCGATATTCTGAAGGACGCCCCGATTCAGGAGCGCATCTATCGTTTCCGCTGCGTCGAGGCGTGGTCGATGGTGATTCCATGGGCGGGTTTTGAGTTGTCACATCTGTTGGGCAGGGTGGGTGTGCAACCCTCTGCCAAATATGTGGCCTTTGAAACGGTGAACCGCCCCGATGAGATGCCCGGCCTTTCGAACTCATTCATCGACTGGCCCTATCGCGAAGGGCTGCGGTTGGATGAGGCAATGCACCCGCTGACGATTCTGGCCACTGGCATCTATGATGAGCCGATGCCCAACCAGAACGGCGCGCCAATCCGTTTGGTGGTGCCGTGGAAATACGGGTTCAAGAGTATCAAGAGCATTGTCAGCATCAAGTTGACCGATCAGCAGCCCGAAACCACCTGGAATATGCTGCAAGCGAATGAATACGGTTTCTATTCGAACGTGAATCCAACGGTTGATCACCCGCGCTGGTCGCAGGCGAGCGAGCGGCGCATTGGCGGCGGGCTGTTCGCAGGACGTGTCGATACGCAGATGTTCAACGGCTATGGCGATCAGGTAGCAAGTCTGTACGCAGGCCAAGACCTGAAGAAAGACTATTGATGCGCGATTTGATCAATCAAGCCGCGAGGAAGATCCCGGCCTGGACGGTCTATCTGGCCGGGGCGCTTGCTGCGGCTTGGCTGATCGGGAACGCAATTTCTGGCACCTATGGCCCTGATCCGGTGAAATCGCTGGAAAAGGGATTGGGTGAACGTGGCCTGCAAGTGCTGATCGCTACGCTGGCGATCACGCCACTGCGCTGGCGGGGGGTCAACCTGCTCAAGTTCCGCCGCGCGCTGGGCCTTATGGGGTTTGGCTTCATTCTCCTGCATTTCGTGGCATGGATCGTATTGGATATGGGTCTGCGCTGGAGTGAAATCCTCAACGACCTCTATAAGCGCCCCTATATCATCGCAGGATTTGGTGCCTTCCTGGCGATGATCCCTTTGGCGATAACTTCGAATAACCGGTCAGTCAGACGGATGGGCGGGGCAGCATGGCGCAAGCTGCATTGGCTGACCTATCCGGCGATTCTGGCTGGAGCGGTGCATTTCGTGATGATCGGCAAGGTCTATACGGTGGAATCAGGCCTCTATCTGATGGGTGTCGTGGCCTTGCTGGCCATCAGGATGGCCCGAAGCCGTAGCCTCGCGCTGATCCCGGCCTGATTCACCCAACTGTCGCGCCGCAGCGCGGCAATAATCTTGCGGCAGGATGCAATTTTGATGATGAAAATTATGGCAACCCTAGGATTTTGCGAGCAAATCAGGAATAACCAAGAAAATGTGACGATAAGTGTTTTTTCCTCTTGCGGGTTTGTTCGGGGCGTCCTAAACACCGCCTTACCGAAGCGAGACAGTGACGGTGACGGGTTGTGGCGGCGGCGGAAGCGGTTGTTGTGGTCTGGAAAATCTGAA
>JAGPBG010000356.1 GCA_018063485.1 Cypionkella sp. | reverse complement strand
TGATGACAGGGCAGCGGGTGTTTGGCGTGATCGGTATCGTTGCCGTGGTTGCCGCGCTGTCGCTTTGGGGCACAGGCGGGGAAAGCATGGGCTTTTCGGCCGCGATGAAGCTGATGAAATGGTATCCGCTGCTGACCCTGCCGATGTTCATCTTCATGGGCTATGTGATGAGCGAAAGCAGGCTGGCCGACGATCTTTACCGGATGTTTCACGTCTGGTTCGGCCCGGTGCCGGGCGGGCTTGCGATTGGCACCATCCTGCTGATGGTGCTGATCTCGGCAATGAACGGGCTTTCTGTGGCGGGTATGGCCATTGGTGCCACCATCGCGCTGCCCGAGTTGTTGCGGCGCAAATATGACAAGGTGATGGTCACCGGCGTCATTCAGGCCGGATCCAGTCTTGGCATCCTGATCCCGCCTTCGGTGGTGCTGGTGCTTTACGCCATGATCGCGCGCCAGCCGGTTGGGCAACTTTGGCTGGCCGGTCTGATGCCTGGCCTGCTGATGGCAGCGATGTTCATCGTCTATATCTGGATCCGCTGCAGTATCACGCCTGAATATGGTCCGGCGTTGAGCAAGGAGGAACTGTCGCAGATCACCCGCGCCGAAAAAATCCGCCTGCTGGGTGCGGGCGCACTACCGCTGATGATCTTTTTCGTCATGATGATCCCTTTTGTCAAAGGCTACACCAGCCTTGTCGAAAGCTCGGTCATCGGGGCGCTGGCCACTGTGGTGGCGGCAATCTTCAAACGCCGCTTTACGCGTGAGGTGTTCGAGGTTGCCACAAAATCCACCCTCGCCATTTCCTGCATGTTCATGTGGGTGATCCTTGCCGCGCTGGCCTTCGGTGCGGTGTTTGATGGCTTGGGCGCGGTCAAGGCGATTGAGGGCTTTTTCGTGGGCAAACTGGGCCTTTCGCCTTGGGAAATCCTGATCATGATGCAGCTTTCCTATCTGATCATGGGCATGTTTCTGGATGATACCGCGATGCTGGTGATCGTGGCCCCGCTGTATGTGCCGCTGGTGGGGCAGTTGGGGTTCGATCTGATCTGGTATGGCGTGCTTTACACGATCACTTGTCAGATCGCCTATCTCACGCCACCCTTTGGCTATAACCTATTCTTGATGCGCGCTATGGCCCCGCCTGAAATCAGCATTGTCGATATTTACAAATCCATCATCCCTTTCGTGATGGTGATGATCGGCACATTGATCATTGTGATGGCCTTCCCGGAAATCGCGCTTTGGCTGCCACATGTGTTCTACCCGAAATGACCCATCCCCAATAATCCATCGAGGGGCGGCCACACCGCCCCCGCCATTCAACCAACGGAGGTTACAATGACAACAAGACGCAAGTTCATGACCAGTGGTGTTATCGCCGCCGGTGCCGGTGCTTTGGCCGCACCCAGCCTTGTGCGCGCCGATGCCCCGATCAAATGGCGGATGCAAACGTATGCCGGTGCCGCACTGGGCGAGCATGTGGCCAAGCCCGCTGTTGATGCGTTCAATATCATCGCCAAGGGGCAGATGGAGATCGAACTCTACTACTCCGACCAGCTTGTCCCGACGGGAGAGCTGTTTCAGGCCATGCAGTCCGGCACCATTGATTGCGTACAGTCTGATGACGACTCGATGGCCTCGCCCACCGAAGTCACCGTGTTCGGCGGTTATTTCCCGCTGGCGCTGCGCTATTCGCTGGACGTGCCCGCGCTGTTTTACAAGCACGGGCTGGATGAGATCTGGAAGGAAGAATACGCCAAGGTCGGCATCAAGCATATCTCGGCGGGGTCATGGGATCCGTGCAACTTCTCGACCAAGAAGCCGATCAACAGCGTCAAGGATCTTGAGGGTCTGCGGATCTTCACCTTCCCCACCGCTGGCCGTTTCCTGACCCAATTCGGCGTTGTCCCGGTTACCTTGCCTTGGGAGGATGTCGAAGTGGCGCTGCAAACCGGCGAGCTTGACGGTCTTGCATGGTCGGGCATCACCGAGGTTTACACGGTTGGCTGGTCGAACGTGACCGACTATTTCCTGACCAACAACATCTCGGGCGCGTGGATTGGCCACTTCTTCGCCAATATGGATCGCTGGAATGAACTTCCGCCGCATCTGCAAAGCCTGCTGGCAACTTGCTTCGAGCAGTCGCATTACTATCGTCAGCATTGGTATTGGGCCGGTGAAGCCAGCCTGCGCGTCAATGAAACCAAGCTGAAGCTGACCACGATTCCGGCTGATGACTGGAAGCAAGTCGAGGACGCCGCCGTTCTGTTCTGGGATGAGATCGCCAAGGAATCCGAGGTGAAAGCCAAGGTCGTGGCCAAGATCAAGGCCTATAACGAAGAGATGACCAAGGCCGGCGTGCCGTATCGTTACTGAAACACCTGCGGCGGGAGCTTTTGGCCCCCGCCGCCCTTACCGGAGACGGATCATGCGCAACCAAATCGCGCACCTTGCCCCATACGAGACCCGCAAACCAGAATTCGGTGGCGCTTTGGGGCGTGGGCTACGCCGCCCTTTGTGAATGATCCGGCCCCAACAGGGCCATAATCTCCTATCCCCATGAGGCCAAAATGCCCGCTAATCTGACTTTTACCGATCTGAAAACCGCCGTCGCCGCTGGCGAAATTGACACCGTCGCCGTCTGCATGGTTGATATGCAAGGCCGCCTGATGGGCAAGCGCTTCGAGGCCAATTTCTTCGTGAACGGTGGCTATGAGGAAACCCATTGCTGCAACTATCTGCTGGCCACCGATATGGAGATGATCACTGTCCCCGGCTATAAATCGTCCAGTTGGCAGGTGGGTTACGGCGATTATGCCCTGCGGCCCGATCTTTCCACCCTGCGCCGGATCCCCTGGATGCCCGGCTCGGCCATGGTGATGTGCGATGTGCTGGACCACCACGGCCATGCAATCGCCCATGCCCCGCGCAACATGCTCAAAGCGCAGGTCGCCCGTGCCAAGGCCATGGGTTTTGATGCGATGATGGCCACGGAATTGGAGTTCTACCTGTTCGAAGAGGCCGCGAATGATCTCTTTGATACAGGCTACCGCACACTTACCCCGATGGCGCGGCACAATGTCGATTACTCGATCTTCGGCACCTCACATGACGAGCGTATCATGCGCGCCGTGCGCAACGGTCTTTACGGCGCGGGTATTCCGATCGAGTGTTCCAAGGGTGAGGCCGAGGCCGGACAGGAAGAGGTGAACGCGAAATATTCCGACGCGCTTGATACCGCCGATATG
>JAGPBG010000032.1 GCA_018063485.1 Cypionkella sp. | reverse complement strand
GGTAGTGGCATGGCAGTTCCTCCCTCCTCTTTACGTGGTGACGAAAAAGCCCCGGAGCAAGTCCGGGGCCAGATCAATTTTCCATGATGAAGTATCAGGAAACTGGCCCTCAGACGTGGGGGCGATTGTGCTTGCGGGAGACATATTGCTTGGCGGTTTCCACAGCAACAGCGGCATCGCGGCAATAGGCGTCGGCACCGATGGCCTTGCTGAATTCCTCATTCAGAGGCGCGCCGCCGACCAGCACGATGTAATCATCGCGCATCCCTTTTTCTTTCAGCGTGTCGATCACAACTTTCATATAGGGCATGGTGGTGGTCAACAAGGCCGACATGCCGAGGATATCGGGCTGTTCGGATTCCAGTGCCGCCAGGTATTTTTCAACCGAGTTGTTTATGCCAAGGTCTTTGACCTCAAAGCCCGCGCCTTCCATCATCATGCCGACAAGGTTCTTGCCGATATCATGGATGTCGCCTTTGACAGTGCCGATCACCATTTTGCCCATGCGCGGTGCGCCGGTGGCGATCAACAGCGGCTTGAGGATGAACATGCCACCTTTCATTGCGTTGGCGGCAAGCAGGACTTCCGGCACAAACAGGATGCCATCGCGGAAGTCGGCGCCGACGATGGTCATGCCGGCGACCAGAGCCTTGGTCAGCACATCATAAGGTGCCCAGCCACGCGCGATCAGAATGTTCACGCCTTCTTCGATCTCTTCCTTCAAACCGTCATAGAGGTCGTCGTGCATTTGCAGCACAAGCTCATCGTCGGAAAGTTCAGAGAGGATGATTTCTTCGTCGTCGGCCATGTTGGGCACTCCTTGGGCGATTACCTCGTCAATGATATGAAAGCGACATCAGGACTTTTCGAATTACGACATACGCCGGGTGAAAGCCGACAGAGGGCGGGTAAGGGTGATATATCTCATGGAATTGTTCCCCTTACGTTCCAAGTTTGAGGGGTGAATCATCTATAGTCAACCCTGCGACCGGAGCTGCGCTTGCGTGAGCGCGGGGCCAGCGACAACGCAAGCGCGCAGCATATGGCCGCAAAGGGACTGGTTCGGGTGGGGCCTTCCCAGAGTGTGTGGATGGTTCCGCCTCCAACGGCATCGCGATGTGCCTTGCCGGCGCTGTCATCGACCAACACGGCAACAACTGACATCCACATAGCGATTTGGGCACTTCGAATCGATCTGCCCAAATCGGTATTTCAGCCGCACGGCGCAGAGATCTGCGGGGATCGAGGTGCGGCTGATGCTGGCGCAAGTGGTGGCGGGCGTGTTTCAAGTGGCACTGGTCCGGTTGGGGATGGAACATTGCAGACCCGCGCTGTGCCGCGATTTGTATGGTCTCCGGCCAGAGATCAATTGGGGTTTAACCAGAAAGTCGGGGCAACCCCAGAGCTACCCCCGGCGCCCCCGACGTTCGCGTTTTGGATCGCCCGAGGTGTCGCCGGTACCATCGGAGGCCGAGGAAAACGCGCCGAGTTTGCCGGTGATCTCCGCAAGCGACGGCACCGGGCCACGGGGGCGGGAGTTCAGGGCGGCATGCATGGCGCGCAGATGTTCGGGCATGGTGCCGCAGCAACCGCCGATGATGCGCACACCCGCATCACGGGCGAGAACGGCGTATTCGGCCATCAATTCCGGTGTGCCATCGTAATGGATATGGCCGTCGTGGTATTTCGGAATCCCTGCATTGCCCTTGGCGATCAGTGGCAGGGCGGGCTGGGCAGAGGCAAAGCCCAGCATCGTGCGCATCAGGTCTGAGGCGCCGACGCCGCAGTTGGCGCCAAAGGCCAGCGGCGGATTGGCAAGGCCCGCGACCATTTCTGCCATTCCGGCCGAGGTCATGCCCATCATGGTGCGACCGGCGGTGTCAAAACTCATGGTGCCGCACCATGGCATTCCGGCAAGGCGCGCGGCCTCGGCGGCGGCCTTGTATTCTTCGGGGGCAGAGATGGTTTCCACCCAAAGCACGTCGGCACCGCCTTCTTTCAGGCCCTCGGCCTGTTCGTGGAACATCTCGACGGCGGCGGAATGGGTGAGAGTGCCCATGGGTTCGAAAATCTCGCCGGTAGGACCAACCGAGCCTGCCACCACCACCGGGCGGCCTGCGGCATCGGCGATTTCACGCGCAAGGCTGGCGCCGATGCGGTTCAATTCGCGCACGCGGCCCTGGGCCTGATGCAGTTTCAGTCGGCTGGCGTTGCCGCCGAAGGTGTTGGTCAGAAAGATGTCAGATCCGGCCTCAACCGCACCACGATAGAGGGTGCGAATGTTGTCGGGCTTGTCAGTGTTCCAGAATTCGGGCGGTTCGCCCGATTCAAGCCCCATGTTGAACAGGTTGGTACCGGTGGCCCCATCGGCCAGAAGCCAGTCGCGGCTTGCGAGCAGTTTGGACAAAGCGTCAAGCGACATCGGGCAACCTCGGGCTGTGGGAAAATCAGTCTTTCGATGTGCCACGGCTGCAAACCGGAGGCAAACCGATAATCTGCATGGTCATGTTGAATATGGCGCATGTGGGGGCCAAATGCAAAAGGCCGCCCGGTTGGGGGCGGCCTGAAAATGCGGCAAGTGTTGGCGGTTCAGATCTCGCTCATCAATTGGGCTTTGGCGATGGGGGTCAATTCTGCCAGTTTGGCGCGGATCGCCTCGGGGCTGGATCTGGCACCAAGGTCGGCAGCCACTTTGCGCACCACATCTTCGCTGCCCGCTTCTTCGAAATCGGCCGTCACAACTTCCATCGCATAGGCGGCAGCGTCATCGCCGGTTTTGCCCAGCAGATCGGCTGCCCAAAGGCCCAGCAGCTTGTTGCGGCGGGCTTCGGCGCGGAACTGCATCTCCGAATCATGGGCGTATTTGCTTTCAAAAGCATTTTCGCGATCGTCAAAAGTGGTCATGCGCTGGCCCCTCTGCTGCGGCGTCTGTTGGTTCCATATGCCCACAGATGGCCGCGGCTTCAAGTGCTAACCGTGATTGCAGCGTTCGGCTCGCTCCGTCTTGCCTTGCCGTGCGGGGTGCCTTGGACTATAGGCCAAGGGAATGGGTGGGGGGCCGCAACGCCGCCCCCTTTTCCCTTTGGATCGGAGCGATGATGGCGCGGCGCAAGAAGGTTTACGAGGGCAAGGCCAAGATCCTTTACGAAGGGCCAGAGCCGGGAACGCTGATTCAGTATTTCAAAGACGACAGCCGCCCCACCGCCGAAGATGCCAAGCCCGCCGCCATTGAAGGGAAAGGCGTGCTGAACAACCGTCTTTCGGAGTTCTTCATGAACGGGCTGAACGCGATCGGTGTGCCCACGCATTTTATCCGCCGCATCAACATGCGCGAGCAATTGGTGCGGATGGCCGAGATCATTCCGTTGGAAATCGTGGTGCGCAATTTTGCAGCAGGTGGTTTGACCGAGCGGTTGGGCATTCCCGAAGGCACGCCGCTGCCGCGCCCGATTGTAGAATATTACTATATGGATGACCGGCTGTCCTCGCCCCTGGTGGCCGAAGAGCATATCGTGGCCTTTGGCTGGGCCAGCCAGCAGGATCTGGATGATATGATCGCCCTGGCTTTGCGGGTGAATGATTTCATGTCGGGTGTCATGCTGGGCGTGGGCGTGCGTCTGGCGGATTTTCGCATCGAAGTTGGCCGGATCTGGGAGGGCGATTTCATGCGCCTGATCGTGGCCGATGAGATCAGCCCGGACAGTTGCACCCTTTGGGATCTGCGCGGCCTTGGTGACAAGGGCGATGGCGCACCACTGGCAGAACCGGGGCCTTTGGCCGATGTCTATGCCGAACTTGCGCGGCGGTTGGGGGTGATGCCGTCGAATGTGACCCATCCGTTGAAGCCGACGCTGATCAACTAGGCCGTTTGCGCCCTTGCCGCAGGGATGGCGGAGCGCTAAGGGAAAGCCGGAATTGCCGCTGAAAAGGGAGTTGCCTTGATGAAAGCCCGAGTGACCGTGATGTTGAAATCCGGCGTGTTGGATGTGCAGGGTGAGGCGGTGCGTCATGCCTTGGGAACCTTGGGCTTTGCAGGTGTCAACGGCGTGCGCCAAGGCAAGGTGATCGAGCTTGATCTGGCCGAAACCGATGCCAAGGCAGCCGAGGCGGCGGTGAAGGCGATGTGCGACAAGTTGCTCGCCAATACCGTGATTGAAAGCTACCGCGTCGAGGTGCTGTAAGCGCCTTTGAGTGTTTGACGGGGGTTGCATCCCCCTTGAAAAAAGGTTTCGCAGATGAAAGCCGCTGTCGTCACTTTCCCCGGCTCCAATTGTGATCGTGATCTTGCCGTCGCGTTTGAGCGGGCGGGGTTTGAGGTGGCGCGGGTCTGGCACAAGGACGCCAGCCTGCCGCATGGGGTGGATGTGGTGGGGGTGCCGGGGGGGTTTTCCTTTGGCGATTACCTGCGCTGCGGCGCGATTGCGGCACAATCTCCGATTGCCGCTGCCGTCAAGGATCATGCGACACGCGGCGGCTATGTTCTGGGCATTTGCAATGGCTTTCAGGTGTTGACAGAAATGGGTCTGCTGCCGGGGGCGTTGATGCGCAATGCCGGGCTGAAATTCGTCTGCAAGCGAGTGGAACTGCGGGTGGAAACCACCAACAGTGCCTTTACCTGCGACTATGGCCTTGGCGAGGAAATATGCTTTCCGATTGCGCATCACGAGGGCAATTATACCATTGATGCCGAAGGCTTGGCGCAGTTGCGGGCCGAGGACCGTATCGCGCTTACCTATCTCGACAATCCCAACGGCGCGGTTGGCGATATTGCGGGCGTGCTGTCGGCCAATCGCCGGGTGCTGGGCCTGATGCCGCATCCCGAACGGGTGGTGGACCCGGTTCAGGGTGGCGCCGATGGCGCGAGGATGTTTGCAGCCCTTATGGGCGGGATGGCGCTGGCCTGAAACCGGCTTGCTTGAGGCAGGCCCGGCGCGCGCCTAAAGTCGGGCCATGCAAGACAGAACCTCCATCATGACCAATGACGTAAGGCCCGGCTCTGTCTGGTGGTTGCGTCTGGCGGTCAGCCTGTTGATTCTGTTGGCGATCGGGACGGTGCTGATCACCAACCGCTGGCTAAGTGAGCGGTTCACCGAGACCACACGCAACCGGGCCGAGTTACGCCTGGCACTCTATTCGGGCAACGTATTGTCCGAGTTGCAGCGGACCTCGGTTGTGCCTTTGCTCTTGGCCGATGACCCGGCGATCCGCGACGCGCTGGTCAAGGGCAGTTTTGCCGATACCACGCTGCGATTGATTCAGGTGCAGGGCGAAATCGGCGTCGCGTCGATCCTCTTGCTGGATGGAGACGGTCGCGCGGTGGGGGCGACCAATCGCAACCTGCTTGGCTCCAATCACCGGGCGGCGACCTATTTTGTCGATGCGCAGCGTACCAAAGACACGGTGTTTTCGGCTGAGGCGCGCGAAGGGGGGGGCTTTGACTTCACCTATTCGCGGGTTGTTCATTCCGATGGCCGGGCGATTGGCGTGATTGTGGTGGGGGTTGATCTGGCCAAGCATGAGAGGGCCTGGTCGGGGTTGCAAGATGCGGTGGTGGTGACCGACAGCACGGGGATTGTGCTGTTGGCGACGCAACCGATCTGGCGCGGCAAGTTGATCGGCGATGCGTTGCAGCCAGCCGATACCACGTCGGCTTTTGGGCGTGCTCTGAAAGGGGCGGCAGACTGGGCACAAAACCCGCCCGACGCCTATGTCTCGGGCGAGGCGGTTCTGCGCACCGAGGCGCGGGTGCCGTTTCGCGGTTGGCGGATGGTCACCTTCACCGCCTATGATTCGGTGCGTGAGCGGGTGAACGGCGTGATTGCGCTGGAGATCATGGGTTTTGCCATTCTGGCGGCGCTGACCTTCTACATGCTGTCGCGCAAGGCTTGGTCGCAATCCATGTCATTTCAGCGCGAGTCCGCAGAATTGCGCTTGTTGAACGCAAGGCTGAGCCGCGAAATTGCCGAACGCGAAAAGGTGCAGAAAAACCTTGAAGTGGCGGAACTGACGTTGGCGCAATCGTCGAAACTGGCGGCCTTGGGCGAGATGTCGGCGGCGGTCAGCCATGAGTTGAATCAACCCTTGGCGGCGATGAAAACCTATCTGGCGGGCGCGCGGCTGTTGTTGCAGCGCAGGCGGCCCGAAGAGGCTTTATCATCCTTTCAACGCATTGATGATCTTATCGACCGGATGGGCGCAATCACACGGCAGTTGAAATCCTATGCGCGCAAGGGCGGTGAGGCCTTTGAGCCGGTGGATATCCGCACCTCTCTGTCTTCGGCGCTGGCGATGATGGAGCCGCAGTTGAAATTGCGGGTGGTGCGGATCACCCGGACCCTGCCGCGCCAACCCGTGATGGTGATGGCCGACCGCATCCGGCTGGAGCAGGTGATCATCAACTTGCTGCGCAATGCGCTCGATGCCACCAAAGACGTGGCCGAGCCGCAGATTGATCTTTTGCTGACGGCGGGCGAAACCGCTACCCTGTCGGTGCGCGACAATGGCCATGGGATCAGCGAACTCGATAACCTGTTCGAGCCATTCTATACGACGAAAAAACCCGGTGAAGGGGTGGGGCTTGGCCTTGCGATTTCATCGGGGATCGTTACCGACCTCGGGGGTCGGTTGACGGCGCGCAATGCCGACGGTGGCGGCGCGGTGTTTGAAATGCAATTGCCCCGTTTGGGCAAGGAAGAAGCAGCAGCATGATGAGGGTTTTATGGCGCGCGCAATGAAAGTGGCGATTGTCGATGATGAGGCGGATATGCGGGCCTCGATCAGCCAGTGGCTGGCGCTGTCGGGGTTTGATACCGAAACCTATCCTTCGGCCGAGGATGCGCTGAAGGCGATCAGCGCTGATTTCGCCGGGGTGGTGGTGTCGGATATCAAGATGCCGGGCATGGATGGGATGGCGTTTCTGAAACGTCTGATGGGTATGGATTCGGGCCTGCCGGTGATCATGATCACTGGTCACGGCGATGTGCCGATGGCTGTCGAAGCGATGCGGGTGGGGGCGTTCGATTTCCTGGAAAAGCCGTTCAACCCCGACCGGATGACCGAACTTGCCAAGCGCGCCACCCAAGCGCGGCGGATGACATTGGACAACCGCGCTTTGCGGCGGGAATTGTCGGATGGCTCGGTCTTGATGAAGAAACTGGTCGGCTCCAGCCCGGTGATGGAGCGGCTGCGCGAAGATATTCTGGATCTGGGTCAAGCCGATAGCCATGTGCTGATTGATGGCGAAACCGGCACCGGCAAGACCCTCGTTGCCCATGCCTTGCACGCCGTAGGCCCAAGGGCGGGGCGCAAGTTCGTGACGATCTCCTGTGCGGCTTGGTCCGAGGATCAACTTGCAGCAAAGGTGTTCGGACCCGGTGAAGACGGCACGATCCCTTTGGTTGAAGAGGCGCGGGGCGGCACGCTTTGCCTTGAGGATATTGAGGCGTTGAGCCATCCGCTGCAATCGCGGCTGTTGGCGGTGATCAACGATCAGGGCACCCCGCCCGAAACCCGGATCATCGCGATTTGTAACGGTCATGCACCAGACAAGACGCTGGAGGACGAGTTGCGCCCCGATCTGTATTACCGCCTTGGCGCGATGACGATCATCTGTCCGCCCCTGCGCACGCGAGGTGAGGACATTCTGACGCTGTTCACAAGATCCTCCGAGCAATTCGCCGAAGAATATGGCTGCGAGGCGCCGCAGGTGACTGCACAGGAAGCGGCGCAGTTGTTGCAGGCACCCTGGCCTGGCAATGTGCGCCAGTTGGTGAATATTTCCGAGCGCGCCGTGCTGCAAAACCGCCGTGGCTCGGGGTCCATCGCCTCTTTGCTGATGGCAGATAACGAGGCGACGGGCCCGGCGTTGACCACCGAAGGCAAACCGTTGAAAGATTATGTCGAAGCCTTCGAGCGGATGCTGATCGACAACACCATGCGCCGCCACAAGGGATCAATCACCGCCGTGATGGATGAATTGTGCCTGCCGCGCCGGACGTTGAATGAGAAAATGGCGAAATACGGATTGCAGCGGCAAGACTATGTGGGAACGGCGTAAGCAAATCTGCGGCACGAAATATGGCATTGGGCGAAATCAGCCATTGCTCCGCAGGGGCTTTTGCCTTTAGGGTTGCCCCAAGCGGTATTCCGCCAAGAAATTCTCCATCCAAGGCAGCCTGATGCGTATTCCGTGCGGCTGCGCGGGTGGTCGGATCGGTCCAAAAGATCGAAAATCTACCCTTCAAGCCCATGGCTGAAAAGGGTTTTATAAGGTGGAGGGTGGAAGCCCTTCAGACGTGAACCGCGATGATGAGCGCGACATCGGCAAATTTCGGCAAGGAGCGCCCACTGGGCGCGGCCTGTCGTTTTGCGTTGCGCAACACCGCCCGAACAAGCCGCCCTCAAACTCCTGTCCCACGCTCCGGTCCGCCGGAGCGTCACTTGCGTTCAGGGCGCAATGGATTGATATGTCAAAGAAAATGCTTATTGATGCAACCCATGCGGAAGAAACCCGCGTGGTTGTTGTGGACGGAAACAAGGTCGAGGAATTCGACTTTGAAACGGTAAACAAGCGCCAGCTTGCCGGAAACATCTATCTTGCCAAGGTGACTCGGGTTGAGCCATCCTTGCAGGCCGCTTTTGTTGATTACGGCGGCAACCGGCACGGATTCCTGGCTTTTGCCGAAATTCACCCCGATTATTACCAGATCCCGGTCGCGGACCGCAAAGCGCTGCTGGACGAGGAACGCGCTGCTGCACGGGCCGAGGATGAGGAAGACAATCGCCGCTCGCGCCGCCCGCGCCCGGTGGCAAGGGCTGAACCGACCGCTCCTGATGCGGTGGTCAGCGGTGAGATTGGCGGCATGGATGTGGTTGATCTTGGCGAGGAAACCGGTGCCGATGCACTGGTGGAAACCTCGCGGTCGCTAGATCACGATGATCACGCAGGCCATGATCACAGCTCGCAAGAGAGTGCCGGCAACGAAAACGGCGGGCAAGATCAGGACGAGGCGGCCGCGCCCTATCGCGCCATGGATCACGCTTCGGAAACCGATGAAGAGATCGAATCCATCGCCGAAGAGGACGTCGCCGAAGAAATCAGCCAGCCGCGCCGACCACGCGCGCGCCGCTACAAGATTCAGGAAGTGGTCAAAGTGCGCCAGATCATGCTGGTGCAGGTGGTCAAGGAGGAGCGTGGCAACAAGGGAGCGGCGCTGACCACCTATCTGTCACTGGCCGGCCGCTACTGTGTGCTGATGCCCAACACCGCACGCGGCGGCGGAATTTCGCGCAAGATCACCCAGGCTGCTGACCGCAAAAAGTTGAAGGAAATCGCGCAAGAGATCGAAGTGCCGGAAGGCGCGGGTCTGATCATCCGCACCGCCGGCTCCAAGCGCACCAAGCCGGAAATCCGGCGCGACTATGAATATCTGATGCGTTTGTGGGAGCAAATCCGCGAGCTGACGCTGAAATCCATCGCGCCCGCCGCGATCTATGAGGAAGGCAACCTGATCAAACGCTCGATCCGCGATCTTTACAGCCGCGAAATTGACGAGGTGCTGGTCGAAGGCGAGGCGGGCTATCGCACCGCCAAGGACTTCATGCGCATGATCATGCCAAGCCATGCCAAATCGGTTCAGCGCTATACCGAGCAGATGCCGCTGTTTGCGCGCTTTCAGGTGGAAAGCTATCTGGGTGGCATGTTCAACCCGACGGTGCAGTTGAAATCAGGCGGTTATATTGTCATCGGGATCACCGAGGCGCTGGTGGCCATCGACGTGAACTCGGGCCGCGCGACGAAAGAAGGCTCGATCGAGGATACTGCCCTTAAGACCAACCTTGAGGCCGCCGAAGAGGTGGCCCGCCAGTTGCGTCTGCGCGATTTGGCCGGTCTGATCGTGATCGACTTTATCGACATGGAAGAGCGACGCAACAATCTGGCGGTTGAGAAGCGGTTGAAAGACAAGCTGAAAACCGACCGCGCGCGGATTCAGGTGGGCCGGATTTCCGGCTTTGGCCTGATGGAGATGTCGCGCCAACGCTTGCGCCCCGGCATGTTGGAAAGCACAACCCAGCCATGCGCGCATTGCCACGGCACCGGCTTGATCCGTTCGGATGACAACCTTGGTTTGCAGGTATTGCGCGCGCTGGAAGAGGAAGGCACGCGCAAACGCAGCAAAGAGGTGCTGCTGAAGGCGCCGATTGGGATTGTGAACTTCCTGATCAACCAAAAGCGCGAGCATATCGCGACCATCGAGGCGCGTTATGGCATGGCGGTGCGGATCGAATGCGATCCGGCGCTGATCAGCCCCGATTACAGTCTGGAGAAATTCAAGACCGCGACGCGCTTCGTGCCGGAACCTTCGGCGGTGATCTCGGGCAATGCCTCGATGATGGGCGCGCCGGTGGCGGAAGAAGAAGACGATTTCATCGAAGAGGATATCGACGAGGTTGAAGAGGCGGAAGAAACCGTTGAGGTCAGCGAAACCCCTGCCGCGACTGGTGCTGAAAACGGCAATGGCAAGAAAAAGCGCCGTCGGCGTCGTCGGCGCAAGGGCAGTACTGGGGGCGCGGATACGGCTGCGACCGATGGTTCGGGTGATGACGCAGGCGACGAGTCTGATGACGAGGCCGTAGTGGCCCCGGAAGAAGTGACCCCGGCCGCCAAACCCAAGCGCACGCGAGTTCGTGGCAAGCGCCCCGTAGCAGAAGAGGCTGCCGCGCCAGTGGTGGCAACGTCGCAGGTGGATGCCGCGCCGGTGGCGGTTGAAGAAAAGCCGAAACCCGCCGCACGCAGCCGGACGCGCAAGCCTGTGGTCAAGGCTGCGGTGGCCGATGAAGCAACGGTTGAACCGGTGGCAGAAGCGGTTGAGAAACCCAAGCGCAGCCGGGCCAAGCCCAAAGCAGCACCTGCCGAGGTGGTTGTCGCAGAAGCGGCGTCGGTTGAAACCAAGGCTGCTGACGTGGTGCCTGAATCTGCTCAGGCCGCTTTTCCGCAAGACCCGGCGATGACTGAGGCGCCTTTGGATGAGCCCAAGGCCGACGATGGTCCGCCCAAGCCCAAGCGCAAAGGCTGGTGGTCACTCGGGCGCTAAGTTATTAGGGTGTCAAGACATTGGGGCGGCGGGGAAACCTGCCGCCCGATTCATTTGCTTCGGATGAAATAGATGTCGGGTTCGGGCGTGCCCAGAAACTGATGCCCGCTCTCGGCGCAAAAATGCGGCAGGTCAATCGCGGCCATCTTGTCGGTCGCCAAGAGTTTCAAGACCTGGCCAGACTCCATCGACATCAACCGCTTGCGCGCCCTGAGCACTGGCAAGGGGCACAAAAGCCCCGTGCAATCCAACTCCACATCGAAATCCATCCCGGCCCTCCTTGAATG
>JAGPBG010000031.1 GCA_018063485.1 Cypionkella sp. | reverse complement strand
ATTTGCAATCCAGCGCATAGCCTGCCTGCCCACCCGCCTCATGGTGAGGGTGAGATAAGGGAAAGCGATAGGGGGTGCAAGGGGGCAATGAGCGCTTTGTGCCAAAGCCAGCGCGCGGATGCCATTGCCTTGTGGTCAAGGCCGTCGATGGATGCGGGAGGGGATTCCAGACTGCTGGCTGAATACAACGAATATTATCTGGTAGCTGGGCGCTGCCTGGCCGCCGTCGCGATACCCATCTCGCGCGGCCCGGCCCACAAAAGCAAAAGGCCACCCGAAGGCGGCCTTTGCTAACTTCCTGCATTTGCGGGGCCAATTTGGAGCGGGCGATGAGATTCGAACTCACGACCCTAACCTTGGCAAGGTTATGCTCTACCCCTGAGCTACGCCCGCACCGTCTTGGTGGCGGTGAGATAGGATGAACTCGGCGCGGCTGCAAGAGGAAAATTCGCTTGTGTCGGGTTATTTTACCGCTGCGGCCGCCGCGATGAGTGCGGTGGCGATCTGGTCGAGTTCAAGGGCGCCAAGTCGGGTGGGCAGGCGGACGTCGCAGGCCCGCATCAGCATGGCGCGGGTCTGTGGCAGATCGGCCATTTCGCCAAGAAACTCCCAGTTCCAGAAGGCACGGGCGTTGCCTTCGGTCAGGCCAAAGACCTGCACCGATACGCCACGCTTCTTGGCTTCAAGCTGGAAATTGAGCGCCTCGGTATCCGTCCAGCCACCGACAAGGTTGAACTGGATGGAATCGGGCGCGCGTTGCTCGGGGGGCAGGGCTGTGGGGACGTTCAGAAAAGGGCTGGAGTTCAACTGCGCTGCAACGCGATCATGGCCTGCCCGGCCCTTGGCAACGCGTGTGGCCACTTCGGGCAATTGCGGGCGGATCACAGCGGCGGACAGGTTCTGCATCCGCATGTTGTAGAGCGGCAATTTGTTTTGCCACAGCATATA
Source organism: Cypionkella sp. (assembly GCA_018063485.1). Taxonomy (GTDB): domain Bacteria; phylum Pseudomonadota; class Alphaproteobacteria; order Rhodobacterales; family Rhodobacteraceae; genus CBDUEF01. The sequence goes on along the minus strand of JAGPBG010000031.1, from coordinate 10,474 downwards.
GCTGTTTTGCATTCCGGCATGTTTCTTCCAGTTGGACTCATAGGCCCCGGACATGATGACGCATCGGGCGGCAAGCTCCGGGTCGTCGGTGATCAGGATGCCACCTTCGCCGGCATTGACCAGCTTGTAGGATTGAAATGAAAAGCAGCCGATCTTGCCAATGGTGCCGATATTGCAACCGTTCCAGGTGGTGCCCAAACTATGGGCGGCGTCTTCGATCACCGGGATGCTTCGTGCATCGCAAAGCGCCATGATCGCATCCATATCCGAGGTATGGCCGCGCATATGGCTGATCAGCACCGCTGAGGCGAGATCAAGCTTCGTCTCGAAATCTGCCATGTTGATCCGGTAGTTGTCAGCGGTTTCAATCAGGATCGGGGTCAGTCCGGCATGGACCACGGCAGAAGGGACGGCAGCAAAGGTGAAGGCCGGGATCAGCACATTGGCCCGCTGCGGCAGATCAAGAGCCTTGAGCGCCAGAAACAGCGCGGCAGAGCAGGACGAAACCGCCAATGCGTATTTCGAGCCAAGTAAATCGGCAAACTCCTGTTCAAGCAACGCCACAGGCGAGGCATCTGATGTATAGCGAAACAGATCACCCGACATCAGCAGACGCTCGATTTCCGCACGGGCGGCCTCTGGAATCGGTTCGGCGTCATAGGGCGAGAGCGAGGGGCGATCTTGCAGCATTTCAGATTTCCTTCAAGTGAGTTTCAGGAAATGTGTATATGCTCACCGAGGCATTGCCTAGAGATCGTCATCCGCAAATATACGAAAAGTTCTGCTGGATATGGGTCTGAGCCGCGCCTGCGGTGCTCGCCTGTCAGGGCAGATGTCTTCGGCGGGGATAATTGGGCCAGGCGGATGTCACAGCCCAAGTCGGTCGCGCAGGGTGAACCAGGTCATTGCCAGCGCCAGCAGTGGAGTGCGCAGGCCCGTGCCACCGGGAAAGCGCGGCTGCGGCAGGCTGGCCATCAGATCAAATCCAGACGATTGCGCGACGGTGGCTTCGGCCAGAAGCTTGCCCGCAAGCGTGGCCATGGCGACGCCGTGGCCGGAATAGCCCGAGGCCGACAGGATGCCGGGGGCAGGGCGGGCAAGGCAGGGCATCCGGTTCATGGTAATGGCAAGGGTGCCGCCCCAGGCATAGTCGATTCTGGTATCCTTGAGTTGGGGGTAGACCTCAAGCATCGGCTTGAGAACGGTTTTCTGGATATTGGGAAAGCGGTAGCCATAGGATTCGCCGCCGCCAAACAGCAGCCGGTTGTCTTCTGAAAGCCGCCAGTAATTCACCACGAATTTGGTATCGGCGACGGCGACGGGTTTGGAGAGAATCCCATGGGCGCGATCCCCGAGCGGTTCGGTTGCAAGCATGAAATTGTTGATTGGCATGACCTTGGCTGCGATCTGGCCATTGAGATTGCCCAGATAACCGTTGCCTGCAAGGATCAGATGATCGGCAAGCACCCGGCCTTGGCCGGTTCGGATCGTGTGGGGGCTGCCTTGGGCAAGGTTGTGAACCTCGGAACGCTCATGGATATGAGCCCCTGCATCTGCGGCGGCTTTGGCCAGACCCAGCGCAAGATTCAGCGGATGCACATGGCCTGCATCCCAATCAATTTCGCCACCGCGATAGGCCTTCGAGCCGATCAACGCGGTGATCCCTGCGTGGTCAAGTGGCTCGATATGGGTATAGCCGTAGTCGCGTGCCAACTTGTCGGCATAGGCATGGGTGTGGCGGACCTCGCGATCAGACCAGCAGGCATGGGCAACGCCGGGATGGAAAGTGATCGGCATTTTGTGATCACTGATCAACGATTTCACCAGCGCCTTGCTGTCCTGGGCCAAATCCCAAAGCCGGTGCGCGGCGTCCACGCCGACAGCCTTCTCGATCCAGTTCTGATCCTGCCGCTGCCCCGACCCAACCTGCCCGCCATTGCGCCCCGAAGCGCCAAAGCCCACGCGGTGGGCCTCCAGCAGCACCACATTGACACCCTTTTGTGCCAGATGCAGCGCCGCCGACAGTCCGGTATAGCCGCCGCCGATGATGCAGACATCGGCCCGGACCTCGCCGCGCAGCGCCTCAAAGGGCGCCAGCGCGGTCTTGGTCGCGGCGTAATAGGACGGGGGATATTCCCCCGCCACGTCATTTGCATGCAGAAGGTTCATACGTTCAACAGAAGATGTTCGCGCTCCCAAGGGCTGATAACCTGAAGGAACTCTTTGTATTCGTTGCGCTTTACCGAATCGTAGACCTTGACGAAATCATTGCCCAGCACGTCGCAAAGCGCCTTGTCCGCCTCCAACAGGTCCAAAGCGTCGCCCATATTGGTGGGGATATCGTCGCTGTCGATATAGGCGTTCGAGGTGAACTCCGGGCGCGGGTCTTTCTTTTCCATCAGACCAAGATAGCCACAGGCCAGCGTGGCCGCGATGCCAAGATAAGGGTTCACATCCATGCCGGGCAGCCGGTTTTCCACGCGCCGACCTGCGGGACTGGAGATTGGGATGCGCAGGCCGGTGGTGCGGTTATCGCGGCCCCACTCAAGGTTGATCGGGGCGGCAAAATCGGGAACATAGCGGCGGTAGCTGTTCACATAGGGGGCCAGCACCGCGATTGCACCGGTAAGGTGGTTCTGCATCCCTGCAATGAAATGCATGAAGGCTTCAGTTTCGCCGCCTTTCTTGTCGGAGAAGATGTTCTTGCCGGTCTTGCTGTCAATCACCGAGGTGTGGATATGCATGGCTGATCCCGGCTCACCGGCGATAGGCTTGGCCATGAACGTGGCAAAGCAATCGTGGCGCAGGGCAGCCTCGCGGATCAGGCGTTTGAAGAAGAACACATCATCGGCAAGCCGGATCGGATCGCCATGGGCAAGGTTCAGCTCGATCTGGCCCGCGCCGCCTTCTTGCAGAATGCCGTCGATCTCAAGGCCCTGGGCTTCAGCGAAATCATAGATGTCGTCGATAACCTTGCCGTATTCATCCACTGCCGACAGCGAATAGGCCTGTTTGCCTGCGGCCCGGCGGCCTGAGCGGCCCATCGGTGGAATGACAGGTTGGTTCGGGTCGATGTTGCGGGCGGTCAGGAAGAATTCCATCTCGGGGGCGACAACGGCGGTCCAGCCCTGGTCTGCATAAAGCTGAACAATGCGGCGCAGCACATTGCGCGGGGCATAGGCCACCAGATTGCCCTCTTGATCCTTGGCGTCATGGATCACCTGCAGCGTCACATCTGCCGTCCAGGGCGCGGCGGTAGCGGTGGTAAAATCAGGCTCAAGGATCATGTCCGGCTCGGTGAAGGCATCAAAGGGGTTATCGGCCCATTCGCCGGTGATGGTTTGCAAAAAGATCGAGTTTGGCAGGTAGTAATTGGTCTGATGGGCGAATTTCGCCGCAGGCATTGCCTTGCCGCGCGCCACTCCGGCAATATCGCCGATCACACATTCCACTTCATCTACGCGGCGGTCACCAATATATTCGCGGGCTGCCTCTGGCAGTTTGTCGGTCCATTTGGACATTTTATCACACTGTTGGTTCGGGTTACCCCCGTTTGAAACCACGGGGCGTTCAGGATATCTTGGCCTTGAAGAAAGCGGCGATGTCACCGGCTATTTCTTGATCATTCAACGGGTCTGACAGCCGCTGGGCGGCTGCCGCCATGACAGATTCGGGAACCAGACCTTTGCCCCGGGTCTGCATCAGACCATCCACGAAATCGGGGCGAAATTCGGGATGGGCCTGCACCGTCAACAGACGGTCATCGTAAAGCAGGGCCGCATTGGTGCAAAAATCATTCGAAGCAATGACCTTGGCGTTTTCAGGCTTTTCGGTGACTTGATCACGATGCCAAGCGTTCAATGTGCGCTTTTCGCCGTTGAAATCGTAATCGGTCGCCCCTACCGCCCAACCCTTGGCATAGCGTTCCACCTTGCCACCCATGGCTTGCGCGATGATCTGATGGCCAAAACAGACACCGACCATGGGCACATGGGCGGTATAGGATTTGCGGATGAACTCCTCAAGCGGGGGAATCCAGTCGTGATCTTCATAGGCGCCATGGCGCGAACCCGTGATCAGCCAGCCGTCGCAATCGGTGACGGCGGCGGGAAACTCGCCTTCGACCACGCGATAGGTGCGAAAGGTAAAGCCATGCCCTGCGAGCAGGCGTGCGAACATATCGGGATAGTCACCCGATGTTTCGCTAAGCCCCTCGGGGGCGAGTCCGGTCTGCAGGATGCCGATCAGCATTGGATATCCGCTTTTGGGTTCGTTCAAGGTGACGCGGCCCCCCGCTCTGGTCAAGGGGGCCGTGCGGATCAGACCGTATCGAGATACAATTCGACCAGTTCGGTTTCGGAAAGTTCGTCGATATAGTGCAACTCTTGCCGCTTGGTCGAGATAAGGTTCTTGATCAATTCTGGATGGATAAAGCGCGGAATGATGCTGCTGCTCTCCATCGCGTCGATAGCATGTTCCCACGAATCTGGAATCTGCGGCAGGCCTTCGACGGCATAGGCGTTGCCGATGACCGGGCTTGCTGGCTCCATCTGGTTTTCGATACCGTCGAGCGCTGCCCCCAGGATGGCCGCGAGCATGAGATAGGGGTTCACGTCCCCCCCGGCCACCCGATGCTCGATCCGCCGCGCGGCAGGGTTGCCGGCAGGGATGCGAATCGCTGCGGTGCGGTTCTCGTACCCCCAGGCAATGGCGGTGGGGGCGTGTTTGCCCGGAACCAGGCGTTCATAGCTGTTCTGGTGTGGAGCGAAGATCAGCGTTGAATCATGCATCGCATTGAGGCAACCCGCAACCGCCTGACGCAGCAAGGCGGTGCCTTTGGGGCCGCCGCTGTCGAACACGTTTTCGCCTTTGTCATCAACGAGTGAGAAATGCGTGTGCAGACCCGAGCCGGAATACTCCGGGTAGGGTTTGGCCATGAAACTGGCGGCAAACCCATGGCGGCGGGCAAGGCCCTTGACCAACATCTTGAAAAGCCAGGCATCATCGGCGGCGCGCAGGGCATCGTCGCAATGCATCAGGTTCACTTCGAACTGACCCAGACCGGTTTCCGAGGTGGAGGTATCTGCCGGAATGTCCATTGCTTCACAGGCGTCATAAAGATCGGTGAAGAAGGTGTCAAAAGCATCCAAAGCGCGGATCGAGAGGGTTTCGGCGGCCTTGCGGCGCTTGCCCGAACGGGGGCTTGCCGGAACCTGCATGGTCTTGCCGGAGTCGTCGATCAGGAAAAACTCCAATTCCATCGCGCAAACCGGCGTCAACCCACGGGCCTTGAACCGATCCACTACGGCGCGCAGAGCGTGGCGGGGATCGCCCTCATAAGGGGTGCCGTTCTCACGAAACATCCAGATCGGAAGCAGCGCGGTGGGGGCCTCAAGCCAAGGCATCGGCATGAAGCCGCGCTCGGTGGGTTTCAGGATACCGTCCTGATCGCCCTGTTCAAAGACAAGGGGGGAATCGTCGATATCCTCGCCCCAGATATCAAGGTTCAGAACCGAAAACGGAAAGCGCGTGCCGTTCTTGACCACATTTTCGGCAAAACGTGCAGGTACGCGCTTGCCACGGGCTTGCCCGTTCAAATCCGCCGCAGCGACACGAATGGTGCGCACGTCGGGATGCTTTCTCAGCCAATCTTTCATCATGTTTTTCAGGAGGGCATGGTCCCCGAGCACACCTGTCCATCGGACCAGCAGTCAGGTTTGGATCATGCCCTTGATCCCATCCTTTGTTTTGATCACCGGCGGCGGCCGTTGTGGCAGTCCCGCAATTTGATCAAATACAGGATACTATCGGATCACCTGAGGACGCAAGCGAATTTTGCTGGCGATGTTTTGCGGCAAATAGCGGTTGAGATAGGTGTTGATGCGCCCAAAGACCCAGATCAGGCCAAGGGTCAGCAGCACAAAGTAAAAAGCGATGATCGGATAGGGGACGAAAGGGTTGAAGGTTTTATCGGCAAAGTAGTTGGCATAGTAAAGCGCGTCACCCATCTGACCAAAGGCCGGAAAGCCCGAGAAAAACACCAAGGTCGTGGATTGAAACAGAAAAATCGCCTCGTTGGTATAGCTGGGCCATGCCAGCCGCAGCATCGTTGGCCATTGGATACGACGAAACTTTTGCCAGCCGGTGATGCCAAAAGCCTCGGCCGCCTCAAGATCGCCCTTGGGGATTGCGCGCAGCGCGCCATAGAAGATCTCGGCAGAATAAGCGGCCGTGTTGAGAAACAGCACGATCAGCGCTCCGGCCCAGGCACGGGTAAGCCACGAGGTTTCTACCGTAAGGCCAAACAGGTTGATCCCCGTGCGCGGTAGCAGCACCAGCATTTCATAGGCCAGAAAGAACTGGATGAACAAAGGCGAGCCGCGAAACACAAACACAAACCAGTCGGCCGGCTTGCGCAGCCAGGGGTTATGGGCAATGCGGGCCAGTGCCAGCGCATTGGCCAGCACAAAGCCAAATGCCAGCGCCACCACTCCAAAATAGATATTCCAGATCAGGCCAGAGCCGATCAAGGTGAACTGTTGACACAGGGTGAAATCGGTGCGCGGCAATAGTTTCGCGCCGATCCCGATCGAGCGCAGGGCGTAATCGGTGAAGGTTTCCCAACAAGTGCTCATGCCCCAGCCCTCCGCATGGCTTCACCTGCGTCGGTGGCCTGACCTTTGGAAAGCCGGTTGGCCAGGCGACCCAGAACCACTTCGGACACTTTGGTCATCAGCAGGTAAAAGATCAGTAGCCCGATGAAATAGTAAAGCCGCCAATCGGAATGAGGAAAATCATAGGCTTGGGTCTTGGTGCCGCCCAATTCGCGGGCATAATAAACGATATCCTTGATCCCCAGAAGGAACAGCAGCGGCGTCGCCTTGATCAGGATCATCCAAAGATTTGTCAGGCCCGGCAGCGCATAGGTCCACATCTGCGGAACCAGGATACGGCGAAACACCTGGCCGTGGCTCATGCCATAAGCCTCGGCGGTTTCAAGCTGGGCACGTGGCACCGCCTGCATCGCTCCGAACAGCACATTGGCCACGAAGGCACCGAAGATGATGGCAAAAGTCAGAACCGCCAGGGCAAAGCCATAGGCCTGAAAAGCGAATGGCGAGGCGGTGGCAAGCGGCACCTTGGCAGCGGTGCAGACATGAAACTCAAGCCCGCGAAACACGGATTCACCGGTGTTTTCACAGACAAAACGGCTTTTGACGTATTCGATGCCCTGATCCAGCGCGATCACGAAGAACATGAAATAAACGATGTCGGGAACGCCGCGCACCATGGCAGTATAGAGTTTGCCAAACCAGCGCAGCGGCGCAAAGCGTGATCGCGCGGCCATCGCCCCGCCAAAGCCCAAAAGCATGGCGGAAGGGGCGGTGACTGCAAGCAAGAACAGCACGGTTCCAAACGACCAATAAAAATCGAGATGCTTACCCGATGTCAGGTAGCAGGTGAGCCAGGTAAGGCCCTCGATCGACTTGGGATCGGCGCAGGCTGCAAGCATGTCAAAGTCCACTGGAGGCAAGAGAAAAGCCCCCCGATCTGGATCGGGGGGCTCGGCTGATCAGAATTTGATGCCTTTTTCGCCGAAATACTTCTCAATAAGCGTATTGAGCGATCCATCCGCCTTCATTTCACCGATGGCTTTGTCCAGTTTGGCTTTCAACTCGGTGTCGGATTGGCGCAGGCCAAGACCAACGCCGCCACCGATCGCGATATCCTCACCCACGAACACCAGCGCGCCTTTGGATTCGTCGGCGAAGGGGATCAGGTAATCCTTGTCGGCAAACACGGCCGCAGCCTCGCCGTTGCGTACGGCAGCGACGGTTTCGTCAGGGGTCGGGAATTCCAGCAAGGTTGCACCCGATTCCGCCACATAGGCCGATTGAATGGTGCCGACCTGGGCAGAAACCACACCGGTTTTCACATCGGCATCCGCAGAAGCTGCGAGATAGGCCGAAGCGGCTGGCGGATAATAGTTTTCGGAAAAGGCGATGACCTTCTTGCGCTCGTCAGTGATCGACATGCCGGCGATGATCACGTCGTAATTGCCCGATTGCAGGTTCGGAATGATGCTGTCCCAGTCATTGGTGGTCCAGGTGCATTCCAACGCCGCAAGTTTGCAAAGGGCATCGCCCACTTCACGCTCGAACCCGGCGACCTGGCCCTGGTCATCGACGAAGTTGAAAGGAGGATAGGCACCTTCGGTGGCCAGACGGATAATATCAGCCGAGGCAAAGCCAGCAGTCAGGCCCAGAAGGGCGGTGGCAAGCAGTAGTTTTTTCATAAGGATTCCCCTGTTGTTGACGTGGTGGTTTCTTTTTGGACTAAGCCGTTGCGGAAAGAAAGCCGCGCAGGCGCTCGGTTTTCGGATTTCCGAAAAGCTCAGCAGGTGCGCCCTCTTCCTCGATCTTGCCCAGATGCAGGAAGATGACGTGATCAGATACATCGGCGGCCAGTTTCATGTCATGGGTTACCAAAATCATGGTGCGGCCTTCATCGGCCAAAGCTTTGATAACCTTGACAACCTCCTGCTCCAGTTCTGGATCAAGCGCCGAGGTGGGTTCATCAAACAGCAGCGCGCGTGGCTCCATGCACAAGGCGCGCGCGATGGCGGCGCGTTGTTGCTGGCCGCCCGAAAGCATGGCGGGCCAGGCATCGGCCTTGTCACCAATGCCCACCTTTTCAAGGTAAAAGCGCGCCTTTTCCTCGACCTCTTTGGCATCGCGCTTCAGCACTGTGACGGGGGCTTCCATCACGTTTTGCAAGATTGTGAGATGCGACCACAGATTGAATTGCTGAAACACCATGGCAAGATTGGTGCGCATCCGGGTGACTTGCGCCCGATCCGCCGGGTGGCGGCCAAGGCCGTGGCCTTTCCAGCGCACCGGTTCGCCCTCGAACCTGATCTCGCCTTGCTGGCTGTCTTCCAGCAGGTTGCAGCAGCGCAACAACGTTGATTTTCCAGACCCCGACGAGCCGATCAGCGAGACAACTGCTCCGCGCGGGGCAATCAGATCGACCCCTTTGAGAACCTCTAAAGCGCCATAGCTTTTGTGCAGGTCGTGGATTGCGATGACGGGTGTTTCAGCGAGTGAAGTCACGAAGCTGCCTTGGCTTTAGGGTAGGTGATCAAATAGCGCGTAAAAACGACAGATTTGCAACGGCCATCTTGTCGCATATTGGCTAATCTTTTTGCAAGATGGTCAAGGAAATTGCGCGATTTGCGCGAATTCTGGAATCGGGACGGCAAGATAGTCGGCTAACGGGAGTCGCAAAAGACCTTTCAGGTACAAAATATCTTTGTCAGCTTCTGACAGATCCGCGATGGCGCGGGCCGTAACAGTAAAGAAGGTTTCAGCATCATTGCGCTTGGCGGTGATGAACGGCAAAGCCGGGGTGGGGGGATTGGTGCGGCCAATCACGCGCAAGTTGTCCGCCCATTTGTCCCAGCGCGTGATCATCTGCCATGACAGCAGATCAAGCGCGGCGAAGTCAGCGCGATTCTCCACCACGGCAAGCGCGGAAAGTCGATGACCGCCACTTTGCAGGCAGGGCGAGAGAGCCAGCCCCAGCGCGGCAAAATGGGTGGCGGGCGCGGCCCAGCCGGATTGGCTCATATCTTCATTATAGGCAAAGCGTGTGGCGGCAAATTCGGCCAGCGTCGTGCGGCGATCAGATTTACGGGCGATATAGACCGAGGCGTAATGGCCCGGCGGGCAGTCTGGCAAGCCGTAATCCGGGGTTCCGATCAGGGTTACATGATCATGCAGCCGGGCGCGCAACGGAAAACCGCAGGTTTGCGAGAACACCAGATCCGGCGCGGTCCAGGCCGGCCAATAGGCACCTTCACCGCGCGTCAGAGCCTCTGGGGCGGCAATGCCCTGCCCGCGCAATCCGTCGCGGATGCCAGCCCAAAGCCGATCATTCGCCGCCGACGTTTCCGCCCGCTCATACATCCCAAGCGAGGAAATCATTCCTTTTCAGCCCTTTGCCGGGCAATCCCAGAATCGACATCTGACACGCCCAGCAAGTTGGCAACAAGGCGCAGCATCTGATCCTCATCGGCATTGCGCTGGCCATCGGCAAGGGCCACCGACCACAGCGCCTGCAACAGATCAATGCGATGATCAAGCGGCACCGCGTCTTTCAGCGCCTTGGTGAAGCGGATAGTGTCGGGGGCTTGCAATTCCAGCGTTTCGGCCCGCTCACGCAGGGCGGCGGCTTCGGCGGCGGTCAGTCCGTGGCGCTGCATCAACACGCGGTCGATGCGCTCCACTTCTTCGGCAGAATACAGCCTGTCGGTGCGGGCCAGACGCACCAGCAGTGCCGCCAGCGCAAGGCGGGCGTCAGGATCGGGCAAAGGTTTGGGGGCGGGGGCCAGAAGGCCGCGAAGCAGGTCTGCGAACATGGTGGCAAACTACAGGCGCGTGCGGGACTTGCCAAGGGTGCGCGATGTCAGGTC
>JAGPBG010000355.1 GCA_018063485.1 Cypionkella sp. | reverse complement strand
CCACTTCGATGAACCCTGCCGTCACATTGCCGCGGCTCCAACATTCGGTAATCCCGCGAAGAATGAATTTTCGCGATGAAATGCACATCTGCGTGGTGCCGCGCAGGATGGGTTGGCCAAAAACGTCCTGCGCATAAATATAGATGTAGCGGCTTTTCAATTCGTCCTTGACGACATTCGCGCATTGATTGGGGCCGATGGTCCACCAACCCTCGGTCTGGAAATCCCCCTGAATCTCGCGGCCGATAGCGATATTGACCACGTCAAAGGACTGGTTGCAGACCGCAAACTGCGCCGCCGCCGGGCCACCAACAAAGATCAGTGCCAAGAGCAGATAAAGTCCGGGCAACCGTCCCCAGAGAATGTGGTGCAAGGGTTTCATCCGGCGATCATAGCCGCAGCGTCGGCCCCGGAACAGCAAAACTGCGGTGATCTCGTTTCGGATGCCGCCGCTAACGGAGAATGCGCTGAACAATAACCGGCAGGGCCTTGTACAGACAGCATATGGTTGACAGCGCCCTTGCCCAAGGTTCAACCTTGGCGCTGACAGAGGCCATCGTTCTTCAGCCAAAAGGGTTCCAAGATGCGCCATGCATTGCCAAAGCGATACGCCGCTGTTCTTGCGGCAGCACTTGGTTTTCTGGTCGGCCCCACCTGTGGTGCGCAGGCTCAAAGCGGCGATTTCGATGTGGAACTCAACACCGCGCTGGACCTGCCCGATGCCTGTCGTGTGACCTTTGTGGCGACAAACAATACCGGTGTCGCCCTCACAAAGACTGGCTATGAGGTTGCGGCCTTTGATGCCTCGGGGCTGGTGTCGGCAATTCTCGTGCTGGAATTTGGCCAGTTTCCGCTGAACAAAACGCGCGTTGTGCAATTTGACCTGCCAAAGACGAAATGCAGCGACATCTCGCGGCTGTTGGTCAATGGGCAAGACAGTTGCGAATCAGCCGATGGCAAGCAGGATATTTGCATGAAGGCGTTAAAGGCCAGTTCACGCCTTGAAACGATTCCCTTCGGCCCGTGATATCGTGGGCATAGCCACCGATTTCGTCAGGCCCGGTGATAGGGCCCACCGCCCAGAATCGTTGCCGCCCGGTAAAGCTGTTCGGCCAGCATCACCCGCACCAGCATATGCGGCCACACCATCGCGCCGAAACTGATCGCGGCATCGGCCTTGGCCCGCAGCGCCGGATCGATCCCATCCGCGCCGCCGATCACAAAGACCAGATCCTGCCGCCCGCCATCGCGCCACTTCGCCAAAGCATGGGCAAACTCGGGGCTGGACAGCATTTGCCCACGCTCATCCATCGCCACCATCAGGGCGCCGCCGGGAATGGCCCGCTCCAGCAAGATGCTCTCGGCCGCCATGCCCATGTTCTTCTTGTCCTCAACCTCGATCTGCATCGCCGGGCCAAGACCCAAAACCCGCCCGGTCCGGTCAAATCGTGTCAGATAATCCGTCAGCAATTCACGCTCTGGTCCGGCCCGCAGCCGCCCCACAGCGCAAATATGCACCCGCATCAGGCGCTTTCGCCCCGATGCGCCGAATTGGGAAGCCACATCTTTTCAAGCTGATAGAACTCGCGCACTTCGGGGCGGAAGACATGGACGATCACATCGCCCGCATCAATCAGCACCCAATCGGCGGTTTCCTTGCCCTCCATCTTGGCGGAAATGTGGAACTCCAGCTTCAAGCGATCGGCCAGCTTTTCCGCGATTGACGCCACCTGACGGGTCGAGCGCCCCGAGCAGATCACCATGTAATCGGCCACGTCCGAGCGACCGCGCAGGTCAATCTGCACAATCTCTTCGGCCTTGTCATCGTCAACCGAGGCCAGAACGGCGGCCAAAAGCTGTTCAGAGCTAAATTCGGGCGCCCCATCAGAGCGGGTGCCACGCGGGCCAACCGGAAGCCCGGTGGCAGGATCAGAATGAGACAGGACAAAGTCCTCCAAAAAACGCGCCGTTTCGCCCCCGACGCCGAGGTCATCCGCAGGCTATCATCGCAAAGCAACAATCTCAACGGTTGCGCCCTTTTTTCGGGCAAGACGCGCGTTTAACGGTGCCCACGCGGTATCACAAGGGCAAATGGGCGGCAAACCGGCCAACCAGCCCGATCCCGCGCCCTGTATCGCCGCAATCGCCGCCTGTCATCGGCGGCCGGGGCATCAACAGCGACAGACCGAAGACGAAAAACCTGATCACCAGCGCCGGTTGCAGTCTGCAAGACCGCATCGGTGCGCGATCCCATTTGCTGCCAACCCCATGGCAAAGCCCGGACCATGGCGCAAACCCGTGCATCCTTGTCACTCGCATATTGCTTCACCCCCTGTAACAGCGTAAAAGCAGGCCATGATCCGCTTTTTTGATATGGCCGACCACGCCCGCCTGCCTTGGCGCTTCAACCGCGATATGCGGTCGGTGATCTCGCGTCTTTGAAGCCACCCGTTTGTGCCGCTTCTTTCCCCATCCCCAACCTATGAGAGAGCCATGACCGCTCGCACGCTTTACGATAAAATCTGGGACGACCATTTGGTTGACCAAGCCGACGATGGCACTTGCCTGCTGTATATTGATCGCCATCTGGTGCATGAAGTCACCTCGCCGCAGGCCTTTGAAGGGCTGCGGCTGACGGGCCGCAAGGTGCGCGCGCCGGGCAAGACCATCGCTGTGCCCGATCATAACGTGCCCACCACGCTCGACCGCGCCAATGCTGCGACCATGACCGAAGACAGTCGCATTCAGGTCGAGGCGTTGGACAAAAACGCCAAGGACTTCGGCATCCACTACTACCCCGTGTCGGATGTCCGCCAAGGCATCGTTCATATCGTCGGCCCCGAGCAGGGCTGGACGCTTCCCGGCATGACCGTGGTGTGCGGTGACAGCCACACCGCCACCCATGGCGCTTTCGGCTCGCTCGCCCATGGCATCGGCACCTCCGAAGTTGAACACGTGCTTGCCACCCAAACGCTGATTCAGCGCAAGGCCAAGAACTTCAAGGTCGAGATCACCGGTTCCCTGCGCCCCGGCGTCACCGCCAAAGACATCACCCTGTCGGTGATCGGTGCAACCGGCACCGCAGGCGGCACCGGCTATGTGATCGAATACTGTGGGCAGGCGATCCGCGAGCTTTCCATGGAAGGCCGCATGACCGTCTGCAACATGGCCATCGAAGGTGGCGCGCGCGCCGGCCTGATTGCCCCGGATGAGAAAACCTATAAGTATTGCATGGGCCGTCCCCATGCCCCCAAAGGGGCCGCTTGGGAGGCTGCTGTGGCCTATTGGAAAAC
>JAGPBG010000354.1 GCA_018063485.1 Cypionkella sp. | reverse complement strand
TTCCATGATCAACCACCCGCTGACCGACAAGGGGCTGGAACAATTCATGAAGGATTGGGCAAAAACCGGGCAGAAAATTCTGTAAACCGGTGTATGATGTGCGGCAAATCAGCTAGGGACGGGCAATAACCGCATGATTGATCAGGATTTTCGCGATCGCATCTTGGCGGCACCCGAAGCCATCCTAGAAGACCGCGATGTGATGAACGCACTCATCGGTGCCAATGAGCGGCTTATGGGCAGCAATATCGTCGATCTGCGCGGCATCGCGATGGAGCGGCTGGAGGGCCGGCTTGATCGGCTTGAAGACACCCACCGCACGGTGATCGCCGCCGCCTATGAAAACCTTGCGGGCACCAATCAGGTGCATCGCGCCATTCTGCAACTGCTCGACCCGCTGACATTCGAGGATTTCCTGCAAACCCTGAATGCCGAAGTGGCCCCAACCCTGCGTGTCGATTGCGCGCGGCTGGTGCTGGAATCAGTGCAGGATTGCGAAGACCCGTCTTTGCGCAAACTGGGCGAGGTGCTGTATGTCGCAGAGCCCGGCTTTGTCGCCGACTATATCTCGGGCGGGCGCAATATCCCATTGCGCCCGGTTGTGCTGCGGCAGGTTCTGCCGACATCGGATGCGCTTTACGGCGAGCGCGCTGGCTGGATAAGGTCCGAAGCGCTGATGAAACTCGATTTCGGCAAGGGCCGTTTGCCCGGCATGTTGGTGCTGGGTGCCGAAGATCCGCATCAGTTCAAGCAAACCCATGGCACTGATCTATTAGGGTTTTTTGCCGGGGTGTTCGAGCGCACCATGCGCCGCTGGCTCTCGTGACCGGGCTTTCGCCTGCCGAGAGTGACGCCTTGGCCAATTGGCTGGGCCATCTGCGCGTGCTGGACGGGGCCGCTGCCAATACGATTGCCGCTTATGGCCGGGATGTTTCGCGCTTCATGCAGTTCCTCACCCAGCATCGCGGCGAAACCGCCGGGCTGTCGGCACTTATGACCCTGCCCAGCAGCGATCTGCGCGCCTGGATGGCATCCGAACGCGCGCGCGGTCTCTCGGCGCGGTCTCTGGCCCGCGCGCTGTCCTCGGTAAAGAACTTCACTCTTTGGCTGACCGAAAGGCATGGCGGCACAGATCAGGCAGGCACCATCCTGTCAGCGCGCGGCCCGAAATTCCGGCGCAAACTGCCCCGCCCCCTGGCCGAGGATGCCGCCTTTGCCATGATCGACACCGTCGGCGAGCAGGCGCGCGAAGACTGGATCGCCGCGCGTGACATGGCGGTGATCACCCTGCTTTACGGCTGCGGTTTGCGGATTTCCGAGGCCCTGGGCCTGACCGGTGCCGCCCAGCCGCTGCCCGATACATTGCGGATCAAGGGTAAGGGCGGCAAGGAGCGGCTGGTGCCTGTCCTGCCCGCCACGAAAACCGCCGTCGCCCGCTATGTCGCCCTCTGCCCCTATCCGATGACGGCGAAAGAGCCGCTTTTTCGCGGTGCCCGCGGCGGCCCGCTCAATCCGCGCCTGATTGCCCTGGTGATGGAAAAAGCCCGGATGCAGCTTGGCCTGCCCGCCACCGCCACCCCCCACGCCATGCGCCACAGCTTTGCCACCCATCTTCTTTCCGCCGGGGGCGACTTGCGTGCCATTCAAGAGCTTTTGGGCCATGCCTCGCTGTCCACGACCCAAGCCTATACGGCTGTTGACGCCGCACGGCTGTTGGAAGTCTACGAAAAGGCGCATCCAAGGGCTTGGCAGGGCCTGGAATTGCCCGCGGAGCCATTGCAAAAACCATGTATTTAAGCGAACAAATCCAATGGACATTCGTATCAAAGCCCTTTCCGTTCACCTCTTGACCGCCTCTGGCGCGGTTTTGTCGATGTTTGCCATGCTGGCTGCAGTCGAGGGTAAATGGAGCCTGATGTTTCTTTGGCTGGTGTTGGCGCTGTTTGTCGATGGTATCGACGGCCCGTTGGCGCGGCGCTACGATACACCCAGGAATTTCCCGATCTATGACGGTGTGCTGATGGATCTGATCGTGGATTATCTGACCTATGTGTTCATCCCCGCCTATGCACTGTTCAAATCGGGGATGCTGGCTGGTTGGACCGGTTGGTTTTCGATCATCGCCATCGTTTATGGATCGGTGGTGTATTTTTCCGATACCCGCATGAAAACCAAGGACAAGAGTTTTTCAGGCTTTCCGGCCTGCTGGAACATGGTGGTGCTGGTGTTGTTCGCCATAGATCCTTCGGAGTGGATCATCCTGACCACAGTGGTTTTGCTGACGGTGGCGATGTTCCTGAACCTGAAGTTCGTACACCCCACCCGCACCAAACGCTGGCGCGAGGTGACGATGCCGATGGCACTGGCTTGGGTGATCTTTGCAGGTTGGGCGGCTTGGCTCGACTTTTCCGAAGGCTCACTGGCCCATTGGGGATTGGTGATCACCTCGTTTTACCTGATCTTTGCGGGTATCTTGCAGCAGATCCTTCCTGAACGCGCAGCCCGCTGATCGCCGTTGCTAGAATCGCGTCAGGATCACCCCGGACACGATCACCACTGCCGACAGCGCCTTGCCGCGCGTCATCTTCTCGCCAAAGGCGATCCAGCCGATCAGCACTGCAAACAGGATCGAGGTTTCGCGCACTGCCGCCACCACGGCAATCGGCGCGCGGGTCATCGCCCAGATCGAAACCGCATAGGCCCCATAAGAGGCCGCCGAGGCCATGAACCCCACGCCCCAGGCGCGGCGATTGCGCGGCAAGACATCAAGCCCCTTGAACGCCAGCGCCCCGATGGAAAAGATCAACCCATCGGCCACAAAAACCCAAGCCACATAGGCCACCGCATCGCCGGAAATCCGCGCGCCATAGCCGTCGATCAGCGTATAGGTCGCGGTCGCAATCGCCGAGCCCAGCGCGAAGGGCAGCATCTTGCGGTTCTCGCCATTGGCAAAAATACCTTGCGCCATCAACAAGATACCAAAGCCCAGCGTGGTGACCCCGATGTATTCCTGAAGGCTCAGCTTATCACCAATGAACAAGGGTGCGATCAGCGCCACCAACAGCGGTGCTGTGCCACGTGCGATGGGATAAACCCGCGACAGGTCACCCCGCTCATAGGCATAGGTCAGAAAGAACTTGTAAAAGAAATGCGTGCAGCCCGCCAGCAGTACCCATTTCCACACTTCAGGCGCGGGCAAAGGGCAAAATGCCGCAACCGTCAGGCCGATCGGTACTTCCCCCATCGACATGATGATCATCGCCCCCAGCCGCGAAGTGCCGGTCTTGATAAGGGCGT
>JAGPBG010000353.1 GCA_018063485.1 Cypionkella sp. | reverse complement strand
GTGGATGGCATCCGCCGCGCCACCGATACGATGATGGCCGGCAAGGTTGCCGTTGTCTGCGGCTATGGCGATGTGGGCAAGGGCTCGGCCGCTTCGCTGCGTGGCGCTGGTGCCCGGGTCAAGGTGACCGAGATTGACCCGATCTGCGCGCTTCAGGCCGCGATGGACGGCTTTGAGGTCACCCTGCTGGAAGATGAGGTCGCATCGGCCGACATCTTCATCACCACCACTGGCAACAAGGACGTGATCCGCATCGAGCATATCCGCGAAATGAAGGACATGGCCATCGTTGGTAATATCGGCCATTTCGACAATGAAATTCAGGTTGCCGCGCTGAAAAACCACAAATGGACCAATATCAAGGAACAGGTGGATATGATCGAAATGCCTTCGGGCAGCCGCATCATTCTGCTGTCCGAAGGTCGCCTTCTGAACCTCGGCAACGCAACGGGCCACCCATCCTTTGTGATGTCGGCTTCTTTCACCAATCAGGTTCTGGCGCAGATCGAGCTTTGGACGAAGGGCAAGGACTACGAGCCAGGCGTTTATATTCTGCCAAAGGCCCTGGATGAAAAAGTTGCACGGCTGCATCTGAAAAAAATCGGTGTCAAACTGACCGAGTTGCGCAAGGATCAAGCCGACTATATCGGCGTGAACATTGCGGGCCCGTTCAAATCAGAACATTATCGCTACTGATCAATGCGAGAGAGTGGTGCGCAGGGCCCGGTTATTCCGGGCCTTTTGCATTGCTTGGCGAAGGGGGAAGGCCATAAGAAATTTCCCTTTGTCACCGCGACTCAATCACCTAAGGTAATATTTAGCGCTGCTTAAACCACAGGCAGAGTGCCAAGGGATCGCGCAAAATAGCAAGGGAGCTCTCACATGAGCAAAAGAGACGAGTTGATCGCAAAATACGCTGATGATCTGACAAACAAGTGCAAAATCAATCCTGACATGGACTTGTTGACCAAAGTGACCATTGGGTGCGGTCCTGCAATCTATAACGCGGATTCCTCTACAGTCGCCGGCTCTGATCCGGCGGAACTTGAAACTGTGAAGAAGAACTTCCTGATGAAAAAACTTGGGCTGGCCGATAGCCCCAAGCTGATGGAAGGGATCAACGCCGTCATTGAAACCTATGGCAAATCCGAGCGCAACAAGCACCGCGCCGTGGTTTACTACATGCTGGCCAAGCATTTCGGAAAAGAATCCGTCTACAAGTAAGGGTTCTGCTCGGATCATAGGTCCGCCCGAAATGATCCGGCGGGCCTATGTGTGCCAAGTGATGGAATTGACTCAATTCCTTTGCTCTTGCGATTTGACCACGAGTCAGATTTGCGGGTATCTTCAAAACCATAGGACAGCATGTCCGGGGCCTTTTCAGAACACGTGTGGTGCTAAGGGAGCACGTGGGGTGGATGAGGGGCTCCGTCGGGGTCGGAGCCCCTCATTTCAAGGCTCAACGCCGCCCATTGCGCAAACAATCTGCCACTCATCGGTCGAAACCGGCTGCACAGACAAGCGCGAATTGTTGATCAAAACCATCTTCTCAAGACCGGGCTGAACCTTGCAATCCTCCAGCGTCACCGGGCGCACAAAGGGTTTGATGGCACGAATATGTACGCAATCCCAACGTGGATCATCAGTCGTGCTATCGGGCGCGCTGGTCTGGCAAACCTCGACAATGCCCACCACCTCTTTGCCGACATTGGAATGGTAGTAGAATCCGAGATCGCCGATCGTCATCGCCCGCATATTGTTGCGCGCCTGATAATTGCGCACGCCATGCCACTCCTCGCCGATATCACCCTTGGCAACCTGCTGATCCCAGCTCCAGGTATCCGGCTCTGATTTGAATAACCAATAGGCCATCAGCCGATCACCTTTTTCCACTCCGAAATCTTCACACTCTCGAACAATCCCGCCTTCGCATAGGGATCGCCCGCGGCCCAGTCCTGTGCGTCTTTCAGACTCGCGACGGTCAACACCACCAGGCTGCCGGTCATCGCACCGCCTTCATCCAGAAATGGCCCGGCCATCTCTACCACGCCTGTTGCCTCAATATAGGCCAAATGCGCGGCACGGCAGTCCAGTCGGGTTTGCAAGTGCCCGGTTTTATCCTGGCAGATCAGTGTCACACGCATGGGTTACTCCTGTTTGAGAGGTCGGGAAAGCAGGGTTGAGATGGCATCATTAAGCATGATCTTTTTTGAAACCAGCGCGGCAATCATCGTGGTGATTGGCATGTCGATTTGCCTGATTCGTGCGATATCAGAGACTGCTTTGGCAGTATCGACACCTTCTACCGTCACGGTTGGATCGAACTCCAACCCCGCGCCCAGTGCCATGCCAAACCGGAAATTCCGCGATTGCGTCGAGGTGCAGGTCAGCACCAGATCGCCAAAGCCCGACAGCCCGGCCAGCGTTTCGGCGCGCGCCCCAAGGGTCAGCGCCAACCGAAGCATTTCGGCATAGCCGCGAGTCATCAGGGCCGCACGCGCCGAGTCTCCCAAGCCCGCGCCAATAACCGTTCCGGCCGCAATCGCAATCACGTTCTTCAGCGCTCCGCCCAATTCAGCACCGGTCAAATCCGCCGTTCGGTAAAGCCGCAACGTTGGCGTCGAAAGCAAATGCTGCATTGCTTCGGCATCGGCACCGGCCAAAGTCAACGCTGTCGGCAATCCCTTGGCGATATCAGCGGCAAAACTTGGCCCCGTCAAAATTCCGCAGGATGAGTCTGGGCAGATCTCAGCAATCACCGCCGTCGGGCCCTTTAGCGTCACAAGATCAATCCCCTTGCAACAGGCCACCAGTTCCATCCCGTTCAGCACGGGATTGGCAATCAAAAAGTGGCGTAGTGACTGCATCGGCAGGGCCAGCAAGGCCACCCGCGCTCCGCGCAGATCACCGATTTCTGCAGTAACAGAGACGGATTCAGGCAAATCAATGCCCGCCAACCGTGAGTCGTTTCGGCGCGTAGCTGTCATTTCGGCCACTTGCCCGGCATCACGCGCCCATAGCCGCACCTCATGCCCCTCGCGTCCCAATGATACTGCCAATGCCGTACCAAACGCACCTGCTCCCACGATGGCAATCATGCTTTGGCCCCCTTTTTTCCCGAGCCGATCATCGGTGCCACAGTCTGGTCAAGTGGCCAACGGGGCCGCGCGGTCAAGCTCATATCATCCATCGCTCCCTCCCTGTATCGTTCGATCCCTGCCCAGGCGATCATAGCCGCGTTATCGGTGCAAAGCGACAGAGGTGGCGCGCAAAAGCCAGCGCCGTTTCTCGTGGAAACAGTCTCTAAT
>JAGPBG010000352.1 GCA_018063485.1 Cypionkella sp. | reverse complement strand
TGAACCAGCTTTGCCTGCTTTCCCATGTGCGCCACGGCCACCCGACCACGCTTTACTGCACCGATACGGTGACGAACGTGCCCGAAGGCATCACCGTGCGCCCGGCCACCGACATCATGCCGATTGACATGAATATCGTCCGGCAGACCTCGGAAAGCTTTCTCTCGAACGTGTTTCGCTACCACATGATCCAGCAAACCGATGCGGTCTGGATTGATTGCGATGCGTTTTGCCACAAGCCGTTCCCGGATGAGATGCAGAACATCTTTGCGGGTCACGGCTTTCGCGGAGCGCTGAATTGTGGCGTGGTCTATATTCCGCAGCGGGGCGAGTTGATCACGCGGTTGATTGATTACTACGAAAACCTGCCGGATGCGCCAGCATGGTTCAACAAACAGCAGCGCAAGAAGATCGAAAAACAAGACACCAATCTGCCGCAAGCCGTGCGGATCTATAACGCCGAGCGGACAGCCTTTGGTCCGCAGGCGTTCACCTATTTCGCCCAGCAGACCGGGGATTTTGAAAAGGCGCTGAGTTCGGATTACCTTTATCCGGTGCCGTTTCAGTTGAACGATGTGTTCTATGATCCCTATGGCCGGGTTGAGGGGCATTTCACTGACAACACGCTATCGGTGCATCTGTATACCAACGGCACGAAACCGTGGTGGCGGCGCAACGCACCCTTGCCCAATTCCTATGCTGCGCGGATGTGCGAAGAAATCGGGGTTGATCCGGCGGCGGCGCTGGAGGAATGAGCCTGCCACTGCCCGGGGCCGCGCTGCTCTCGGCGATGCGCAACGAAGGACCGGATGTGCTGGAATGGGTGGCCTATCACCGGCTGATCGGCTTTGGCCGGATCGTGGTTTACACCAACGATTGCGACGATGGGTCGGATGATCTGCTGGACGCTTTGGCGGGTCTGGGTTGGGTCGAGCATCACCGCCATTCCCCCGCGCCCGAGGTGGCCCCGCAGGACGCAGTGGCGGTTCTGGCGATGGATAACGCCACGGTGCGGGGGGCGAAGTGGCTGTTGTGGATCGACGCGGATGAATTCTTGAACCCCGCAGCCGGGGATTTGTCGGGTTTGATCGCGGCGATGGGGCAAGCGGATGCGGTGGCGCTGAATTGGCGGAATTTTGGCGACTCAGGGCATGATGTGGCGCCGGGTGATCTGGTGACGGTGGCGTTTACGCGCGCGGCCCCGTTGCAGCATCGCCAGTCGCGGACGGTGAAAACCTTGCACCGAATGGACAGCCGTGTGCAAAGCCTGTTCATTCATCGGCCGGTGTGGCGGGCGGGGGCGGCGGTGAAAGTGCTGGCAGGATCGGGGCAAGCGCTTGATCATGCGTTTGTTTTTGGCCAGAAAGAGAATGATCGGCCCGAGGAGATGGTGCAGCGCAAGCAGCAATCCTATGCTTTGGGGCAGATCAACCATTATGTGATCAAGGCGCTGGAGCGGGTGGCCTTCAAGCAAAAGTTGCGCGGCAACGGGCTGGCGGCGGGGGGGCGCTCGGCCCGGTTCGGCTTTGGCTATCTGCGGCGCTTCAACCATAATGATGAGACGGATGTGAGCATCCAGCGGCATTTGCCGGGGTTGCGGGCGATGATTGCAACGGCACTGGAGGCCCCGGCGGTGGCGCGGGCTTATGCGGAATGTGAGGCGCGCTTTGCGGCGATGCTGGGGGATTTGTCGGCAATCACCTCCGATTTGGCGGGGGACAGAACCGGGATGGCCCATGCCAAGGACGACGACGCCTAGGGTTTGAACGGGGCCATTCCGGCGCGGGCGAGTTCATCGGCGCGCTCGTTTTCCGCATGCCCTGCGTGGCCCTTGATCCAGCGCCAGATCACCTTGTGCCGCGCCTGCGCCGCATCCAGTCTTTGCCACAGATCGACATTTTTCACCGGGTCTTTGCCCGCCGTGCGCCAGCCGTTGCGCTTCCAGCCGTGAATCCATTCGGTCACGCCGTTTTTCACATAGGCAGAATCGGTCACGATGGTCAGTTCGGTATCCCGCGTCAGCGCCTCAAGCGCCGAGATTGCCGCAAGCAATTCCATCCGGTTGTTGGTGGTATGCGCCTCGCCGCCCGACAGCGTGCGCTCTTTGATCACGGTACCATTCTCGCGCGCAAGCATCAAAACCCCCCAGCCGCCGGGGCCGGGATTGCCCGAACAGGCACCGTCAGTATAGGCGAAAAGATCGGGCATCAGGGCTGTTTAGCCCGTTTTTTCGCCTTTTCAACCAGGCCGGGCGGGGTGCTGGCTTGCAGGATTTTCAGCACCTCTTGCACCCGCGACACATCGGCTGCGCGCGGAAATGCGTAGAGAATAATCGGGGTTTCACCCAACATCAGCCGCCCACTGGTCGAGCCGCCACCGATGGGAATTTCATCATCACCTGCCTGTTGCGGCGGGTTATCAAGCAGGTCTTGGGCAAGAGGTTCGATCGCATCCTCCATCGCCTTTTGCGCCGCGGCCGAGAATTTCCTTTTCACCGTGGCGCAGCCGGGGCCTTCGGTCGCATAGCCCTTGCAATAGGTGGCCTGAACTGTGCCCCCGGTCAGCATTTCCACACGGTATTCCCAAGCATATTCCGGTGGAAGGCTGCCGCTGTTTTCGCTCCAGACAGCGATGACCGCAGGGGTTTCGGCAATAGCTGCACCGCCGATAGTGGCCAGAAAAAGGGACAACGCCAATGTCTTCATCTTCAAACCTCGATGTTCGTCCGCAAAATGCGCGGCACTTTGAATTCGATATTTTCCTGCGCCGTTTCAACCACTTCTACCCGCGTGTCATAGCGGGCGCGAAAGGCCTCGATGACCTCATTCACCAGCACTTCGGGCGCTGATGCCCCTGCCGTTACGCCAACGGCGCGGATACCCTCCAGCGCGCGCCAGTCGATATCGGCGGCGCGTTGCACCAGTTGGGCATAGGCACAGCCCGCCGATTGCCCCACCTCGACCAGACGGCGCGAATTCGACGAATTCGGCGCACCGATCACCAGCAGCGCATCAATCTTGCCCGCAATTGCCTTGACTGCCGCCTGCCGGTTGGTGGTGGCATAGCAGATGTCTTCCTTGTGCGGGCCGACGATCCCCGCAAACCGCGCCTGCAAGGCGGCAACAATTGCGGCAGTATCATCCACCGATAGCGTGGTCTGGGTGATATAGGCGAGCTTGCCCGCATCGCGCACCACCAGCCCGGCGACATCTTCGACGGTTTCAACCAGCAGCACCTCGCCTTCGGGCAATTGTCCCATGGTGCCAATGGTTTCCGGGTGGCCCGCATGGCCGATCATCACCATTTGCAGACC
>JAGPBG010000351.1 GCA_018063485.1 Cypionkella sp. | reverse complement strand
GGGTAAGCCTGCGGCCCGGCATGGTGACACCGACCTCGGGCGTGCTGACCTCACGTTTCGGCCCGCGGATGCACCCGATCCAGCATGTGGTCAAAGTGCATAACGGCACCGATTGGGCCGCTCCGATTGGCACGCCGGTGGTGGCGGCTTTTGCGGGCACCATTCTTTATGCCGGAAATGGCGGCACCTATGGCAATCTGGTCAAGATCAGCCATCCCGGCAATCTTGAATCGCGCTATGCACATCTGAGCGCCTTTGCCGATGGGCTGAGGGCCGGACAACCCATCAAGGCCGGTCAGTTGATCGGCTATATCGGCACCACCGGCCAGTCCACCGGTCCGCATCTGCATTTCGAGCTGTATGAGAACGGGGCTGCGGTTGATCCGCTGGGCGGCAGTGCGACGGTGGTGGCCGATGGGGGCGGTTCTGCCGTTGAGGTGTTGGTGGATCAGATCATTCGGGTAGAATCGGGGGGAAATGCCTCGGCCAAGAACCCGCTGTCTTCGGCCACCGGGCTTGGGCAGTTCATCGCAAGTACCTGGCTGCGGATGATGCAGCAATATCGCCCCGATCTGGCCAGCAGCATGAGCCGTGAGGCGCTGCTGGCGCTGCGCAATGATCCGACCATCAGCAAGGAAATGGTCACGGCGCTGGCCCGTGAAGGCGAATCCTATTTGCGCGCGCGCGGCCATCAGATCACGGCAGGGCGGCTTTATCTGTGTCATTTTCTGGGGGCAGAAGGGGCAAATATGGTGCTGTCAGCGCAAGACACCCAACTTGTTGTGGATGTAATGGGCCAGGGCGTGATCAATGCCAACCCGTTCCTGGCCGGCAAGACCATCGCCAATGTCAAGGATTGGGCCGAAAGCAAGATGAGCCACAAGGGCGGGGGATCACTTCCCACTGCACCCATCATCCCTTTGGAGGTGCAGGCCTATGCCAAGGTGATCGACACTCTGGTCAAAAGCCAGATATGAGGCCACCGGCCATCAGGCGAAATCATAGCCGATCTTGCCATCCTTCATCACCACCTCAACCGATTTCATCGCGGTTTGAGCCACCATCCGGCTGAGAACTTCGCGCGAGAGGTCGGGCAGAATGGTGTTGGTGATGATATTGTCCACCATGCGGCCACCCGAATCCGGGTCTTTGCACTGCTCGACGATATAGGACATCACCTCGGGCGAGATCGTCATGCTTGCGTTGTGGTTGTCTTTCATCCGCCGCACGATGGCCTTCAGTTTCAGCTTCACTATCCCCGCCAGAACCTCGGTTGACAGCGGGAAATAGGGGATCGTCACGATCCGGCCCAACAGCGCGGGTGGAAAAACCCGGGTGAGATAGGGCTTCATCGCCTCGGACAAATCCCCCACTTCGGGCTTGGTTTCACCCTTGTCGGCCATGTCCATGATGACTTCGGTGCCGACATTCGAGGTCAGAAGGATCAGCGTGTTCTTGAAGTTGATCGAGCGACCCGAGCCATCTTCCATGATGCCCTTGTCGAACACCTGAAAGAACAGCTCATGCACATCGGAATGGGCCTTTTCCACCTCATCGAGCAGCACCACCGAATAGGGCTTGCGCCGCACCGCCTCGGTCAGCCGCCCGCCCTCGCCATAGCCGACATAGCCGGGGGGTGCGCCTTTCAAGAGCGACACCGTATGCGCCTCCTGAAATTCAGACATGTTGATGGTGATGATGTTGTGCTCGCCGCCATAAACCGCCTCGGCCAGGGCCAGTGCGGTTTCGGTTTTGCCCACGCCCGAAGGCCCGCACAGCATGAACACGCCAATCGGCTTGTTCGGGTTGGACAGTTTGGCTGACGCGGTTTCGATCCGCTTGGCGATCATTTCCAGCCCATGATCCTGGCCAATCACCCGCTCTTTCAGCCGATCACCCAGCGTCAGAATGGATTTCAACTCGTCCGAAACCATGCGACCTGCGGGAATCCCGGTCCAATCCGAAATGATCGAGGCCACGGATTGCTCATCGACATGGGCGTAAACCATACGGTCATCCGGGCTGGTGGCCTCAAGCCCCTGCATCTTGCTGTGGAGTTGCTCACGCAACGCCGCCATATCGGCACCCTCTGCCGCCAGATTCCCACGCAGCGACAGAATCTCGTCCACCATCGTCTTTTCGCTGGAATACATCGTCTCGGTCGCAGCAAGTGCGGTTTCCGCCTCGGCCTGCTCGGCTTTCGCTTCCTTGAGGCGGTCCTCGTTCACCTCGCCCAGATCGCGCTGCGCCTCTTTCGCCGCGATTTCCGAGGCGAGTGCCCCGATTTTCACCTTGAGATCGGCCACTTTGGCCGGGATGGTTGATTGGCTGATCGCCACCCGTGCGCAGGCGGTATCAAGTAAAGACACCGCCTTGTCAGGCAGTTGGCGCGACGGAATATAGCGCGCCGACAGGCTGACAGCGGCCACCACGGCCTCATCCGAGATACGGACGCCGTGATGCGCCTCCATCGGGGCAAGGATACCGCGAAGCATGTAGCAGGCGCGTTCGACCGAAGGCTCGTCAATGGTGATCGGCTGAAAGCGCCGGGTCATCGCCGGGTCTTTCTCGAAATACTTGGCGTATTCCATCCATGTGGTCGCCCCTATCGTGCGCAAAGTGCCCCGCGCGAGGGCTGGTTTGAGCAAGTTCGCTGCATCTCCGGTGCCCGCCGCCCCGCCCGCCCCCATCAGGGTGTGAATCTCGTCGATGAACAGAATGATCGGCACCGGGCTGGCCTGCACCTCGTCAATCAGGCTGCGCAAGCGCTGCTCAAACTCACCCTTCATGCTGGCCCCGGCCTGCATAAGACCCAGATCGAGCATGAACAGCTTGGTGCCTTGCAGTTTCGGCGGCACGTCATTGGTGGCCAGCCTTTGGGCAAAGCCTTCGACCACGGCGGTTTTTCCTACCCCGGCCTCGCCCGTCAGGATCGGGTTATTCTGCCTGCGCCGCAGCAGAATGTCGATGATCTGGCGGATTTCCTCGTCGCGGCCAACGATCGGGTCCATCTTGCCCGAGGCGGCCACTTCGGTCATATCCACCGCAAAACGCCCCAGCGCCGTGGTGCCTCCACCCGTCGCCCCGCCTGCAGCAGCGCGGCCAACCCCGCTTCCATCCATCGGGCGCATGTCTTCTTCGTCACTGCCCTTCCAGGCCGACCGCACCTCGGAAACCAGCGAGTCCACATTGATCTCGGCGAACAGTCTTGACATCTGG
This sequence comes from Cypionkella sp., assembly GCA_018063485.1. Lineage (GTDB taxonomy): Bacteria > Pseudomonadota > Alphaproteobacteria > Rhodobacterales > Rhodobacteraceae > CBDUEF01. Next base: position 96 of record JAGPBG010000351.1, on the reverse strand, counting down.
ATCAACTCACGCCGCAGAGCCTGGTCTTTCAGCGCCGCAACCAGGATATGCCCTGTGCGAATTTGCGATTCCGCAAACAGCAAGGTGGCATAGTGC
>JAGPBG010000030.1 GCA_018063485.1 Cypionkella sp. | reverse complement strand
AAGGGTATTGCGACGTTTGGCCGAGCCGGGCTCGGTTCTGGTGATTGCGCCGGATATGGAAAGGGCCGTGGTGATGCGCGAATTCGGCGACGGCAAGTCGGCCAGAACGGCGGTGCTGGAACGCGCAGTTGCTCAGGCCTTTGTGCTGAAAGACTGGATTGTCTGTCGCAAGGCCGGGCGGGTTTCCACCTATGAACTGACTTCGGCCGGGCGCATGACGCTGCGGCGGATGCTGGAGGCGGTGGAACCCGCCGGGCCAGGGCTGGCCGAGGCTCCGCGGGCCTTTGCCGGGAAAGAGCGGGACTGGACCGCGAGCGAGGCCGACAGCGGGCGCAAGCGGTTGCGCTATCATCTGAGCGAAAGCCCGGTCGCGGTTTTGGCGCGGCGGCGCGACAAGGATGGCAAGCCCTTTCTGGAGGCGGAACTGGTTGAGGCGGCGGAGCGGCTGCGCGAGGATTTCGAACTGGCGCAGGTCGGGCCGAGGGTCACGCAGAATTGGGAGGGCTTTCTGACCGCAGGCTGTCAGCCGCGCGGCGCAGGCGACGGTTTGGCCAAGGGGCCAACGTCAGCGCGGGAGCGGGTGACGGCTGCGCTGCGCGATCTGGGGCCGGGGTTGGGCGATGTGGTGCTGCGGGTCTGCTGCTTTCTGGAAGGGATCGAGGCGGCTGAGCAACAGATGGGCTGGGCCGCGCGCTCGGGCAAGATCGTGCTGCGCATCGCCTTGATGCGGCTGCGCCGGCACTATGAGGAAACCTATGGTCGCTTTGGTCCGCTGATTGGGTGACGGGGCCGTGCAATTTGCAAGAAATGCGCGCGGTAGTGTCGCGCGCATTTCTTCTTTTGATCATCGTTCCTGCGGCACGAGCCGCAGCGTCAAGGCTTGGGATGGTTAGCCTGCAAGGGCCTTGTTCAGGTAACTGTCCACGGTTTCCAGATAGCCCATCGTGGTCAGCCATTTCTGATCGGGGCCGACCAAAAGGGCAAGGTCTTTGGTCATATGACCATCCTCGACGGCCTGAACAGTGACCTGTTCCAGCGTGGTGGCAAAGCGCATCAACTGATCGTTGGCATCAAGTTTCGCGCGGTGTTTCAGACCACCGGTCCAGGCGAAGATCGAGGCAATGGAATTGGTGCTGGTCGCCTTGCCCTTTTGATGCTCGCGAAAGTGGCGGGTGACGGTGCCATGCGCCGCTTCGGCCTCGACGGTTTGGCCATCTGGCGTCATCAGGATCGAGGTCATCAGGCCCAAGGAACCAAAGCCCTGCGCCACGGTGTCAGACTGCACATCACCGTCATAGTTCTTGCAGGCCCAGACATAGCCGCCCGACCATTTCATTGCGCTGGCCACCATATCATCAATCAGGCGGTGTTCGTAATGGATGCCGACCGCCTTGAATTTGTCTTCAAATTCCTCGGCATAGACTTTGGCGAACAGATCCTTGAAGCGGCCATCATAGGCCTTGAGGATGGTGTTCTTGGTCGACAGATACACCGGCCAGCCTTTGAGCAAGCCATAGTTCATCGACGAGCGCGCAAAGTCGATGATGGAGTCATCAAGGTTATACATGCCCATGTAAACGCCCGAGGACGGTGCCTGATAGACCTCTTTTTCAATCACGGTGCCGTCGTCGCCGACAAATTTCATCGTCAGTTTGCCCGCACCCGGAAAGCGGAAATCGGTGGCCTTGTACTGGTCGCCAAAGGCGTGACGGCCCACCACGATGGGCTTGGTCCAGCCGGGCACAAGGCGCGGCACGTTCTTGCAGATGATCGGTTCGCGGAAGATCACGCCGCCAAGGATGTTGCGGATGGTGCCGTTGGGCGATTTCCACATCTGTTTCAGGCCGAATTCCTCAACCCGCTGCTCATCGGGGGTGATGGTCGCGCATTTGACGCCGACGCCGTATTTCTGGATCGCATGGGCAGAGTCGATGGTGATCTGGTCATTGGTGCGATCCCGCTCTTCGATGCCCAGATCGTAGTATTTCAGATCAATATCCAGATAGGGCAGGATCAGTTTTTGCTTGATGAAATCCCAGATGATGCGGGTCATTTCATCGCCATCGAGTTCGACGACGGGGTTGGCTACCTTGATTTTGGTCATATCGGCCCCTTTTGATTGAGTTGCGCTGTGTTTAGTGGAATTCGGGGTGTTTGGGAAGATGGTATGCGACGGTATACCGAATTTAACCGAAGTAGCGGGAGGACTGGGCGCGGATCCAATCCCACAGACGCGGCGCGCCTTTGGCGATCTTTGCGCCCACGCGCGTTTCCAGTTGTGCGGCAGTGACACTGTATTCGATCCAGGTGCCGCCGCCCGATTGCAGATTGGCCATGACCGGCTGCACTCGGTCGAGCGATTTGGCGAAAATGGCGTCGGGGGTGAGGGCCGCCTCGAACTCGTCCCAAAGCGCGCGGAAGATAGGGGCAAGATCAGGCGGAAGCAGGCCGAAGATACGCTCGGCGGCGCTGGATTCGGCGGCCAGGGTTTCCGTGCTGGCATGGGCGGCACCATTGGCCGAATGGATCGGGACGTCGCCCACGTCGATCTCGACCAGATCATGGATCAGCAGCATCTTGATCACTCGGTTGATTTCAACGCCGGGGGCGGCCTGATCTGCCAGCACCAGTGCATAAAGTGCCAGATGCCACGAATGTTCGCCCGAGTTTTCCCGCCGCGAGCCATCACATAAAGTGGTGGCGCGCAGCACGGATTTCAGGCGATCCGCCTCGTTCAGAAAGGCGAATTGCTGATCGAGCCTCGCATTCATGGCCGTGTTGCTCAATGTCCGCCGCCAGAGTCCATGATCACCTTGGGACCATCGCGCCCTTCGCGTTTGGCTTTGAGCGCCGCCTCAAGGAACTTGCGCCCGCGCATTTCGGCAACGCGGACGCGATAGGCGGTCAGGAACGCCTCTTGCATGGTGGGCGAGGCGTCGAGCAGGATTTTCGACATCTTGTCGGCCAGCTTTTCATCGTCCAATTCGACCATGGCGGCCAGCACATCACGGGCAAGCGCATCGCCCATATCGTCAAGAACCGACATTTAACGCGATACCTCGGTCAGACGACGTTTCACATAGGCCGAAACAGTGTTGATCATCGGCTTCATATGCGCCTCTTCATCCTTGAAGAAATGGTCGGCACCTTCGACGACATCATGGGTGATGGTGATGCCCTTTTGATCATGCAGCTTGTTGACCAGCGACACGGTGTCCTTGGGCGGGGCCACTTTGTCAGCCGAGCCGTTGATGATCAGGCCCGAAGCCGGGCAAGGGGCGAGGAAGGAGAAGTCATACATATTGGCCGGTGGGGCCACCGAGATGAAGCCGGTGATTTCCGGGCGGCGCATCAAGAGCTGCATGCCGATCCATGCCCCGAACGAAAAGCCCGCGACCCAGCAGTGTTTGGCATTGGGGTTCATTGCCTGCAGATAATCCAGCGCCGAGGCGGCATCGGACAACTCACCAATGCCCTCATCATAGACGCCTTGCGAACGGCCGACGCCGCGGAAATTGAACCGCAACACAGTGAAGCCCAGGTTGTAGAATGCGTAGTGCAGGTTGTAGACGACCTTGTTGTTCATGGTGCCGCCATGGCGGCTGTCGGGATGCAAAACGATGGCAATCGGCGCGTCGCGTTCTTTTTGCGGATGATAGCGGCCTTCGAGACGGCCTTCGGGACCGGCAAAGATAACTTCGGGCATATGTGCTCCCGTGAATGTTGACCAAGCGATTTGTTGACGAATTCGCTCGGATATCCTAGAACCATTCTAAGGCGGCAGGTGCCGCCATGGACTGGGTTTGAGTTAAGCGGCCCGGTGCGCAACGTCAATGGATTTGGCAGGAATACGATGAAACTCTCGACCAAAGGACGGTATGCCATGGTTGCGCTGGCCGATCTGGCGCTGGCGGATGCCAAATCGGGTGGCGATGAGTTGATGTCTTTGGCTGCGATCGCCAAACGGCAGGACATCTCGCTGCCCTATCTGGAGCAGTTGTTCGTCAAGCTGCGCCGGGCGGGGTTGGTAAAGGCGGTGCGGGGGCCGGGCGGGGGCTATCGGCTGGCCAAAAGCCCCGATGCGATCAGGATTTCGGATGTGATGGAGGCGGTTGAGGAAACCGTGGATGCGATGCATTCGGGGGCAGGGGCCTCGGGTGGGGTGTCGGGCAGCCGTGCGCAAAGCCTGACCAACCGGCTGTGGGAGGGCTTGTCGGCGCATGTCTATGTGTTCTTGCACCAGACGCGGCTGTCGGATGTGATCGGCAATGCGATGGTGCCTTGTCCGGCGGTGCCTGCGCTGTTTCGGGTGGTGGATGAATGAGCCGGGTCTATCTTGACTGGAACGCCACGACGCCGCTGAGGCCACAGGCACGGGCGGCGATGATTGCGGCGATGGATATCATCGGCAATCCGTCCTCGGTTCACGCCGAGGGGCGGGCGGCCAAGGCGTTGATGGAACGCTCGCGCGCCAGGATTGCGGCGGCTTTGGGGGCGCAAGGCGCAGATCTGATCTTTACCGCAGGGGCGACCGAGGCGGCGGCTTTGGCCTGCGCGGGGCGGGGGTTGTCTTGTGCCGAAGTGGAGCATGAGGCGGTGGCGGCGTGGTGCACGCCTGATCTGGCGGTGGACCGGGCTGGGCGTGTGAAAGTGGTGGAGCCTGCGCACACGGCGCTGCAACTGGCCAATTCGGAAACCGGGGTGGTGCAGGATTTGCCGCAGGGTCTGGCGGTGTCTGATCTGACCCAGGGTTTTGGCAAGCTGCCTTTGGCGTTCAACTGGCTCGACTGTCAGATGGGGCTGGTTTCGGCGCATAAGCTCGGAGGACCGAAGGGGATAGGCGCGCTGGTGGTCAAACGCGGAGTTGAGGTGGCGGCGCAGATGCGGGGCGGCGGGCAGGAAATGGGGCGACGTGCAGGCACTGAAAACCTGATCGGCATCGCCGGATTTGCAGCAGCCGCCGAGGCTGCGGCCAGGGATTTGGCCGATGGGGTATGGCAAGAGGTCGCAGAAATTAGAAATATTCTAGATTCGGCATTGTCGGCCCATGGATTTAATACTATTTCAGTCGGGAATAGCGTGAAGCGTCTGCCGAACACGCTCAACTTGATCGCACCCGGCTGGAAGGGTGAGACGCAGGTGATGGCGATGGATCTGGCAGGATTTGCGATCTCGGCGGGGTCGGCCTGTTCCAGCGGCAAGGTGCGGGCAAGTCGGGTGTTGAAGGCGATGGGGTTTGATGAGGCGACAGCGGGGCAGGCCATTCGTATCTCGATTGGGCCGGGTGTGACCGAAGAACAGGTGTTGCGCTTTGCCGATGCTTGGGCGCGCGATTACAGGCGGATCAGGGCGCGGGTTGCCTGAAGGTGCTGGCGAAAAGACTTGGATTAGAAGGAAAATGGCGATGTCAGATGTTGAGATTGAAGTGCGCGACGGGGTGGATCGGGAAACGATTGAAACCGTGCACGCCATGTCTGGCAGCTATAAATACGGCTGGTCGACCGATATCGAAATGGATTATGCGCCCAAAGGCGTGTCCGAGGATATCGTGCGGCTGATTTCCGAGAAAAACGGCGAGCCGGAGTGGATGCTGGACTGGCGGCTGGCGGCTTACCGTCGTTGGGTGCAGATGCAAGAGCCGCGTTGGGCGATGCTGAATTATCCCAAGATCGACTATCAGGACCAGTATTACTACGCCAAACCCAAAAGCATGGCGGTCAAGCCGAAATCCTTGGATGAGGTCGACCCGAAGCTGCTGGCAACCTATGCAAAATTGGGGATTCCGCTGAAAGAACAGGCACTGCTGGCAGGGGTTGAGGCCCCCGAGGGCGAGCGCCGGGTGGCGGTGGATGCGGTGTTTGACTCGGTGTCTTTGGGCACCACATTTCGCGGCGAATTGGCCAAGGCGGGAGTGATTTTCTGCTCGATCTCCGAGGCGATCAAAGAGCATCCCGAGTTGGTCAAGCAATATCTGGGATCGGTTGTGCCGCAATCGGACAACTTCTTTGCCACGCTGAATTCGGCCGTGTTTTCAGATGGTTCTTTCGTCTACATCCCCAAAGGCACCCGCTGCCCGATGGAGCTTTCGACCTATTTCCGCATCAACGCCGAGAATACCGGCCAGTTTGAACGCACGCTGATCATTGCCGATGAAGGATCTTATGTGTCCTATCTTGAGGGCTGCACGGCCCCCAAACGCGACACCCATCAGCTTCATGCGGCGGTCGTGGAACTGGTGATCCTTAAGGACGCCGAGGTGAAATACTCCACGGTGCAAAACTGGTATCCCGGCGATGAAAATGGGGTTGGCGGGATTTTCAACTTTGTGACCAAACGCGCCGATTGCCGCGGGGATCGGGCCAAGGTGATGTGGACGCAGGTGGAAACCGGCTCTGCGATCACCTGGAAATACCCGTCCTGCATCCTGCGCGGCGATGATTCACAGGGCGAGTTCTACTCGATTGCCATCGCCAACAACGCCCAACAGGCCGATACCGGCACCAAGATGGTGCATCTGGGCAAGCGCACCAAATCGCGGATCGTCTCCAAGGGCATTTCGGCAGGCCGGGCGCAGAACACCTATCGTGGCCTCGTGTCGATGCATCCCAAGGCCACCGACAGCCGCAATTACACCCAATGCGACAGCCTGCTGATCGGTGACAAATGCGGGGCACATACAGTGCCTTACATCGAGGTGAAGAATAACAGCAGCCGCGTCGAACATGAGGCCACGACCAGCAAGGTTGATGACGATCAGCTTTTCTATTGCCGCTCGCGCGGGATGGATGAGGAAGAGGCGGTGGCGCTGGTGGTGAACGGGTTCTGCAAGGATGTGTTGCAGGCCTTGCCGATGGAATTTGCCATGGAGGCGCAGGCGCTGGTGGCGATTTCGCTGGAGGGTTCGGTTGGATAAGACCGTTCACAACACCACGGTTGGGCAAGGGGTGGGCTATTTGTCGGCGCAGCCTGAAACCGTTGATCCGTCGCTTATGGTGCTGTTGCGGGGCCTGCCGCTGGAACGGCGGACCCGCGTGGTGGATGTGGGGGCAAACCCCAATGTCGCTGATGCGCCCTATCTGGCGATGACCCAACAGGGCCTTTGCGATGTTTTGGGGTTTGAACCCCATCCCGGCGCCTTTGCAGAATTGCAAAAGATCAAGGGCCCGCGCGAACATTACTTGCCCTTTGCGGTGGGCGATGGGTCTGCAAAAGAGTTGAAAGTCTATAAGTCCCACGGCTTCACATCGATCTTTGAGCCAGCCGAGGCGGCGATAAAGCTGCTGGCGCTGAAACCCTGGTCTGACATCAAGGCCCGGATTGCCTTTGACACTGTGCGCCTGGACGATTCTGCCGATGTGGACCGCTTTGATCTTCTGAAAATCGACATTCAGGGCGGTGAGGGCGATGTCTTTACCGGCGCCGCCGTCAAGCTGCAAACCGCCTGCATGGTGATTGTCGAGTTGCGCTATTTCGCGCTTTACAAGGGCGAGCCGATGCTTTCGGGCATCGACACCCAACTGCGCAGGCTGGGGTTTCAATTGCACAAGATCTTTGCGCCGGTCTCGCGGCCATTGATCAATTCGCAAATCAACCGGCTGAACATAAAGCGCAATCCCGATCAGGTCATTGACGGCGATGCGGTTTATGTGCGCGATCTTGATCGTCTCAAGGCCTTTGATGATGCGCAAGTGCTGCATATGGCAATGCTGGCGGCCGCTGTGGTTTCCAGCCATTCGCTTGTGGTGCTTTGCCTTGATGAATTGGTCGCGCGCGGGCTGGTGGCCGCTGACCTGCCTGCGGCCTATGTTGATGCTTTGCCCGAAAGATACAGGCGCGCGCCCAAAGAGCCGGGTGGGCGGGTCTGATGTCAGGTCTGCTGCAACCACCCACCCTGACCCTGCCCCTGGTCGAGGCCGAGGCTTTGCGCACGGCCTATGGCGAGGCACGGGTGATCCTGGAATATGGCTCGGGTGGATCGACGGTCTTGGCCGGGCAAACCGCCGGGGCATCGGTGTTTTCGGTGGAGAGCGATGCGAAATGGTTGACCGATATGCAAGCCTTTTTCGACGCGGTGCCTCCTGTCGCCAAAGTGGTGCTGCATCACGGTGATATTGGCCCGACGCGCGAATGGGGCCAGCCGGTGGACACCAAGGCCTTTCACAAATGGCCCGGCTATGCGCTGTCGGTCTGGGAGCGCCCGGATTTTGTGCAACCCGATGTGGTGCTGATTGACGGGCGGTTCCGTGCGGCCTGTTTTCTGACGGTGCTTTTTCGCTGTCAGGCGCCGGTGACGGTGTTGTGGGATGATTACATCGACCGCCAACCCTATCACAAGGTTGAGGAATTGGTGCGCCCCACGGCCTTGATCGGCCGCATGGCGGTGTTTGACCTTGTGCCAACCCCGTTCCCGGTGGACCGTCTGGGTTGGATTATCGAAACCTATCTGCGGCCTGCTTAGGCTGCTTGCCTGATAAAAGGAAAGAAAATGCTGGAAATCAAGAACCTGCATGTCAAACTTGAAGAAGAAGACAAGGTTATCCTGAACGGGGTAGATCTGATGATCGGCGCGGGCGAAGTCCATGCGATCATGGGGCCGAACGGGTCGGGCAAATCAACGCTGTCTTATGTGCTGTCGGGACGCGATGGCTATGAGGTAACTCAAGGCTCGGCCAAGCTGGAAGGGGTGGAACTTTTGGGAATGGACCCGGAGGCCCGCGCGGCAGCGGGGCTGTTTCTGGCCTTTCAATATCCGGTGGAAATCCCTGGCGTCGGCAACATGACCTTTTTGCGCACAGCCGTGAACGCCCAACGCAAGGCGCGCGGTGAGCCGGAAATGAGCGCGGGCGAGTTTCTCAAAGTGGTGCGCGAGAAGGCGAAGGCGTTGAAGATCGACGCCGAGATGTTGAAGCGCCCGGTCAATGTCGGCTTTTCAGGTGGCGAGAAAAAGCGCAACGAAATCCTGCAAATGGCGATGCTGGAACCCAAGATGTGCATCCTGGATGAGACCGACTCTGGGTTGGATGTCGATGCGATGAAACTGGTCTCGGATGGTGTGAACGCGCTGCGGGCGGCGGGGCGGTCGTTTCTGGTGATCACCCATTACCAGCGGCTTCTGGATCATATCAAACCAGATGTGGTGCATATCATGGCCGCCGGGCGGATCATCAAATCGGGCGGGCCGGAACTGGCGCTTGAGGTCGAAGAAAACGGCTATGCCGGTCTTTTGGCGGAGCAAGTGTGATGGCTGTGGCAAAACGGGAAACGGCACAAGCGCGGATCGCCGATCTGTCGTTTGACAGGACGGGCTGGTTGGGGGCGGCACGGGCCGAGGCTTTGGCCCGCCTGATCGCGATGGGCCTGCCGGGCAAGCGCGACGAATACTGGCGCTACAGCGATCCGGTGTTGCTGAATGCACCCGAGGCGGGGTCGGCGGCGCTGTTTGACGCCGGCGATGAGCCGATGACCTTTGACGCGATTGACCGCTTGAAGATCGTCTTTGTCGATGGCGTGTTCGATCCGGCGCAATCGGATGCGCTGGAGATGGCAGGCGTTACCATCGAGCGGTTGGCGGGGGCGGGGGCTGCGGATATCCATTGGGCGCAGGGGCTATACGGCGTGCTTGAGGCGCGCGGGCAAAATCCGGTCGAACGGCCCTTTGCCACGCTGAATTCTGCCTTCGCAACCGACGGTATCCTGATCCGGGTGGCAGGCAAGGCGTCGCGCCCGATTTCCTTGATTTACCACCATAAATCAGAGAGTTCCGACGTTATCTTGCACCATTGCATCAAACTTGAGGAAGGGTCTGAAATCACCGTCCTTGAAAACGGACCGGCAGCGGCGCGGTTTTGCAAGGTGATGGAAGTCGAGGTGGGCGATGGCGCACGCTTTCATCATATCCGCGCGCAGGGCCGCGATCACGAACGCGTGGCGGTGACACATCTGTTTGCCCGTTTGGGTAAGAAATCGACCTTCAAATCCTTTACGCTGACGGCAAATGGCAAGTTGACCCGCAATGAGGCGGTGATCGAGATGCTTGGGTCTGAGTCCGTGACCCATATCGCGGGCGCTGCCTTGGGGGATGGTGATTTTCACCATGATGATACCGTATTCATCACCCATGGCGCCGAGCGCTGCGAAAGCCGTCAAGTCTACAAGAAAGTGCTGAAAAACGGCGCGGTCGGGGTGTTTCAGGGCAAGATTCTGGTCAAGCAGATCGCGCAGAAAACCGATGGCTATCAGATCAGCCAATCACTGCTTCTTGACGGAGCCAGCCAGTTTCTGGCCAAGCCCGAGCTGGAGATCTATGCCGATGACGTGAAATGCAGCCATGGCTCGACCTCGGGCGCGATTGATGAGACGGCGCTTTACTATCTGCGCTCGCGTGGGGTGCCCTTGGCGCTTGCGCAATCGCTGTTGGTGCAGGCGTTTCTCGCCCAGGCCATTGACGAGATTGAGGATCTGGGGATCGCCGCGGATATTCGCGGTCGTTTGCAGGGCTGGTTGGCCCGGCACGAGCCCCAACACGAGCTTTAGATGTCGGTCACCGCCGATATCGTGCAAGGCTGGGTACGCCCGCGTGAGGTGATCCGAAGGCATGTAGCGCGCGGGCAATCCGAGCCTTTTGCGTTCAGCCTGCTGGTGGCTTTTCTGGTGCTGGCTTTTGTGTCGCTTTGGCCGGTTTTGTCGCGCCAAAGCCTGATGCAGCCCGAGGTGCCGATGGTGCAACGGCTGGTGGCGGCGGGTTTGGCGCTGCTGGCCTCGATTCCGCTTTGGTATGGCGTGGCTTTGATCAGCCGCTGGATCGCGCGGGCGATGGGCGGGCAGGGCAGCCATTATCATGCGCGACTTGCACTGTTCGCGGCCCTGCTGACGGTGGCGCCGGGGATGCTGTTACGCGGACTGGTTGCGGGAATGATCGGGCCGGGCGTGCAGGCAAATTTGATCGGAAGTATCGTGGCTGCTGGTTTTTTGTGGATATGGATCAGCATGTTGCATGAGGTGGAACACAAGGTATGAGCATTACAGCTGACAGTTTGATCCGTGCGGCTTTTCGCACCGTGCAGGATCCGCGCGCAGGGGCGCGGGCCATTTTGGACATGGGCCTGTCCTTGCAGGCCGGCCTGACCGCGCTGTTCTTGATGGCGGTTTGCTCGACCATGTTGTCGAGCCTGACCTTTCTGCTCTCGCCGCTGCGCGAGGATGCGCAAATGGCGGCGGTGTTTGGCAATCCGGTGAAGCTGGCGGTGCTGCAATCTGTCATCCTGATCCTGGTGGCGCTGCTGATGCATGGGGTAGGGCGGCGGTTTGGCGGCAAGGGGACTCTGCCGGGTGCTTTGGCGCTGACGGCCTGGCTAGAGTTCGTGCTGATCCTGTTTCAGGTGGCACAACTGATCACATTGGCGGTCCCGGTGATTGCAGAAGCGCTTGGATTTGTGGGATTCGTGGTGTTCTTGTGGATGCTGACACAATTCATCATGGAACTGCACGGATTCGTCTCGGCAGTAAAGGTGTTCGCCAGCATCATCGGCACGCTGTTTGCAACCTCGCTGATCCTTGCCGTGGTTTTGGTGATCTTAGGG
>JAGPBG010000350.1 GCA_018063485.1 Cypionkella sp. | reverse complement strand
GCCTTCACATGCGCCTCGCCACATTCGGCGCGCATCTCGGCCATCTCGTCATAAAGCGCCTGCCAGTCTTGTGTCAGCACATGGCGGCGTGAGATCACGATATCAATCTCCCGAGCGCCTGCCCGAACCGACTCGCCGATTTCCGCGATTCGCAAGCGATAAGGCGACAAGCCCGCCGGAAAGCCGGTCGATACCGCCGCCACCGGGATCGAGCTGCCTTCCAGCGCGCGCACAGCCGTCTCTACCATCTCGTGATAGACGCAGACCGCGCCGGTGGTCAGGCCGGGCATTCCCAGTTTTTCCAGCATCGCGGGAGCAACCGGCTGGCGCGCCTTGGCACAAAGCCGCTTCACCCGGCCTTCGGTATCGTCGCCCGACAGGGTGGTCAGATCAATCAAGCTGATGGCTTTCAAGAGCCACGCCGCCTGAAACTCATTCTTCACACTTCGCCGCCCGCCAAGCGTTGCCGCACGGTGTTCGATTGCAGAAGTATTGGCTTGAACCGAAGTCACCCAATCCAGATCAAGCTGCATCGCCTGATTGCGCAGATGGGTGACCTGGGGCAGTTGGGTCTTGGTTGCCATATGCATCACGCGCGCTCCACGTCGATCAGGCCCCAACTTGCCTCGCCAAATGCGGGCTGGCAAGGGCCGTGCGTGAGGGCGGGCGTGATAATTGACTGGATGGTCAAATTTCATTTACCCGGTATCCGGTCCAATGGATAGCGGACCGATAGCTTTGCACTGGTCAAAGTACCGCAAAGTTGCCAGGACCGTCGCGCCGCTTGGCTATTGACGTGCCCCCTTGCTTTATGTGTCTTGCTCCAAAGCACCACAATCAGGGACGCCTGCCCCATGGACCTACCAGATTTTACTTCGCATTGGGCCGGTATCACCGCGCTTGTGATCTTTGTCGTCGCCTATTTGATGGTGATCTTCGAAGAAGCCACCCATATGCGCAAATCCAAGCCGGTGATGCTGGCCGCCGGCCTGATCTGGGGCGTGATTGGCATCGCCTTTTCCCAAGCCGGGATCAGCAACGAAGCCCACTCCCATGCTATTGAAATCATAGAGGAATATGGAGAGTTATTCCTTTTTTTGCTGGTGGCTATTACCTATGTGAACACACTGGAAGAGCGTCGCGCCTTTGATGTGTTGCGCGCCAAACTGGTCGGTCTTGGCCTTGGTTACCGGCAGTTGTTCCTGCTTACCGGGGTGTTGGCGTTTTTGCTGTCAGGCATTCTTGATAACCTGACGACCGCGCTGGTGATGGGGGCGGTGGTGGTGGCGCTGGGTCGCGAAAGCCCGCGTTTCATCACCGTCAGCTGTGTGTCTATCGTGGTTGCCGCCAACGCCGGCGGTGCGTTCTCACCCTTTGGCGATATCACCACCCTGATGGTCTGGCAAAAAGGCAAGCTGTCGTTCTTTGAGTTTTTCGTTCTATTCCTGCCGTCGATGGTGAATTGGGCGGTCCCGGCAGCGTTCATGTATTTTGCCATTCCCAACGAAAAACCCACCCCGCGCGCTGATCGCATCCGCGGCAAGCCGGGGATGGCGGGCGTCGTGGTGCTGTTTGGCCTGACCATCGCCACCGCCGTGGCCTTCAAGAATTTCCTGCAACTGCCGCCGGCTTTGGGCATGATGCTGGGCATGGGCTATCTGCAAATCTGGGCCTATTACCTGATCCTGCGCGGAACCCGCAAAAGCGATGCCGATATGGTGCTGGACAGCTTTCGCCAGATCGAGCGCGTCGAATGGGACACGCTGCTGTTCTTTTTCGGCATCATATTTGCTGTGGCCGGATTGGGCGTGCTGGGCTATCTCGCGCTGGCATCCGAGGCGCTATATGTCGGACTTGGGCCGACCTATGCCAATGTGATCATCGGTGGACTCTCAGCGATTATCGACAATATCCCGCTGATGTTTGCAGTTCTGACCATGGACCCTGCGATGTCGGATGGCCAATGGCTGCTGATCACCCTGACCTGTGGCACCGGCGGATCATTGCTGGCGATTGGTTCTGCGGCAGGGGTGGCGCTGATGGGGCAGGCCAAGGGCTATTACACCTTCATGAGCCATATCAAATGGAGTTGGGCGGTGGCCTTGGGCTATTTCGCCTCGATCCTTGTTCATATGTGGATCAACGCGCATCTGTTTTGAGTGGCCTGGGATCGGGCGGCGGTTCCTCGCCCGATCCCAGCGTGGTGTCAAACGTTGCCCAATCGCTTGTGGTGCCGGTGGCAGGTAGTTTGCCACGATCCGGCATGAAATGCAGATTGACCTTTGACAGATAAAGCGCCGTCAGCGGGGCGGTCATGAACAAGAACACTGCCACCATGACCTCTTGCCAGCCGATCACCCCGCGCTGCCAATAAAGATCGAGCGCCGAGGCAACCAGTGCCGAGCCAACGCCTACTGTTGTTGCCTTGGTCGGTGCATGCAGCCGCTGCATCGAGTCGCGCAGCTTCAGCAGGCCAAAGCTGCCGATCAGCGCAAACAGCCCGCCGATGATCAGCAGCAGTGCAATCAGGTTTTCGGCCAAAGCGCTCATGGCATCCTCATTCAATGATACTGCCGCGCAGCAGGAATTTGCAAAACGCCACGGTTGACACAAAGCCGGTCATCGCCAGCAGAATGGCCGCTTCGAAATTCAGCCCGGTGCCGGATTTGACGCCATAGAGGACGATCAGCGCAATCGCGTTGATCACCATGGTATCGACCGCCAAAATCCGGTCGGCCATCGCCTTGGCCGAAGCCAGCCGCCACAGGTTCAACAGCAGTGCCAGCGAAAAGCACGACAACGCAAAGGTCAGCGCAAGCTCCAAAATCATGCAAATATCCCCTTCAATCGGCGTTCATAGCGGGATTTGATCTCATCTCGGAATGCGTCAGGGTCGGGCGCGTGCAGGGCGTGGATCAAGAGCGCCTTGCCATCGGCCGACATATCGGCGGTCAGAGTGCCCGGAGTCATGGTGATCGTGCCCGCCAGCAAGGAAATCGCCTCGGGCGTTTTCAGATCAAGCGGCACGGTGATCCATTTCGACGCAATCTTGTCATTGGGCTTGAACAGGATGATCGCAGCCACCTGAATATTGGCAAGGACCACATCCCACAGTACCATGGCCAGATAGAATACCAATCGCAGCGGGTGTTTCACAATCGCCCGGTTCGGCCAGTAATCTTCTGTGAGAATGGGGATCAGCGTGGCCAGCACAAAGGCGCCAACCGGTCTACCAAGAGCATCCAGATAATCACCAGCAGTACCGAAAGATAAGGATGCGGATAAAGTTTGCGCAGCATCACTCGCTCCCTTGCAACTTGGTTGCAGCAATATAATCC
>JAGPBG010000349.1 GCA_018063485.1 Cypionkella sp. | reverse complement strand
GGGGGGAGCGCTTTTTCCTGCGTGAACGGCCCACCGGGGGCAGCGTGCATCAACAAAAACGACAGCACAATCAGGATCAGCAAGGTTGGCACGGCAACAGCCAGCCGCTTGAGAATAAAGGGAAGCATTGAGGGCACCCGGTATATGGCCGAAAACGGCCCCCCCGGAAGTGAGGGGGCCGCATTGGTCAGAGGTTCAAAGGCTTACTTCTGGATCCGGTAAAGATCCTTGGCATACCAGGTTTGCTGCACGTTGTTTTGCGGCAGGCCTTTGATGTCGGGCTTGATCATATCAACCTTGGCATAGTGATAGATCGGGATGATCGGCATTTCTGCCGTCAGGATCGCCTCGGCGGCGGTGTAGTTCGGGCTTGGGTCCGCCATCGTCTTGGCTTCTTTCATCAGCCGGTCATATTCGGGGTTGTTGAATTTGATGTCATTATGGCCGGAATAGGTGGTGAACAGATCAAGGAAGGTCGAGGCTTCGTTGTAATCTGCGCACCACGCATAGCGGGCCATCTCGAAATCACCGGCCAGCATCTTGTCTGTGTGGACTTTCCATTCAAAGTTCTGCGGGGTCATTTCAACACCCAGCTTTTGCTTCCACATCTGTTGCACCGCCACGGCGATTTTCTGGTGTGCCTCGGAGGTGTTGTAGTTCAGCGTCACTTTCAACGGATTGTCAGGGCCATAGCCCGCCTCGGCCAGCAGCGCCTTGGCTTTTTCGTCGCGCTCGGCCTGCGTCCAGCCAGCGTAATCGACCTTTGGCATCACAAAACCGTTCATTGCCCAATGGGTCCAGTTATAGGCGGGTTTCTGGCCACCTTGCAGGACGTTGTTCACGATGATGTCGCGGTCCAGAGCATAGGACAGCGCCTCACGCACCCGTACGTCTTTCAGCGCCGGATTGCCTTTGCCATCGGCAAGGTTCATCCAGTAGATATAGGAGCAGGAATAAGGGGTTGAGATGGCCTCATCGGGGAACTCGGCCTTCAGGCGCGGATATTGCCCGGCGGGAACCTGGGTGCGGTCCAACTCGCCCGCCTGATAGCGGGTCAGGGCTGCGTTTTCGTCATTGACCGTCACACCGGTGACCGGCGACATGATGACATTGGCGGCATCCCAATAGGTGGGCGATTTTTCCATGACGATCTTTTCGCCAAGGATATGCTCTTTCAGGATGTAAGCGCCGTTGCCGACGATGTTTTCAGGTTTGGTCCAGTCGGCACCGAATTTCTCGATGGTGGCCTTTGGGGCCGGGAAGGTTGACGAATGAGTCAGCATTTTCGGCAAATAGGGCAGGGGGGCCAGGATCTTGACCTCAAGCGTGTGGTCGTCAATCGCCTTCACGCCCAAATCAGTGGGGGGCAGTTTGCCCGCGATGATCTCAGAGGCATTTGCGACCTGCATCAGTTCCATATACCAGGCGTATTCCGACGCGGTTTTCGGATCGACAAGGCGCTGCCAGCTATAAACAAAATCGCCCGCCACAACCGGATCGCCGTTCGACCATTTTGCCTCGGAGCGCAGATGGAAGGTGTAGGTGGTTAGGTCTTCGGACAGGTCATGCGACAGGGCAACAGCCGGGATCAGGTTGCCCGAGCCATCTTCATCATAAAGTCCTTCAAAGATCGAACGGATGGCGTCGCTGTCTTCGACTGATGAGGCGATTTGCGGATCAATGGATTTGATCGAATCCAGCATCCAGTAGTTATAGGCCTGATTGGCCGCCAACTCTTCGCCGGTGCGTGGATTGGTATCGGCAAAGGCCATGCCACCCAGCGACAGCGCAAGGACAGTAGATAGCAGCAAACGTCTTTTCATGGGAACCTCCTGAATCAGTTGTGCGGTTATGCTCCGCAGATGGAGCAAGAGACTAGGCAAAGGGCGCGAGGAAACAAGCCCTAACGGGTAAAACTCCCTCGCGGCAAATTGGCAAAGTGCCAGAGTATCGCAGCATAATGTAGTGGACAGGGCGCGGGCTGTGCGGATTTCCCGGCTCTGTGCCAGTTTCGTGCTGGGCGAGTATGGGGTGATGTGGATCGACCGGAGATTGTTCGGGCCGAGGTGCATTTCGCGCGAAGTGCAACCCCCCTTCCCGCCCTGCCGATTCCCCGCTATATCGCGCGCATGACCCAACTTGATCTCATCCGCAATTTCTCCATCGTGGCCCATATCGACCACGGTAAATCCACCCTTGCCGACCGGCTGATCCAGTCCACCGGCACCGTGGCAGACCGCGATATGAAGGCGCAAATGCTTGATAGCATGGATATAGAGCGCGAGCGTGGCATCACGATCAAGGCCAACACGGTTCGGATCGAATACAAGGCCAAGGATGGTAAAACCTACATCCTGAACCTGATCGACACTCCCGGCCACGTCGATTTCGCTTATGAGGTGTCGCGCTCGATGCGCGCCGTCGAAGGCTCGCTGCTGGTGGTCGATGCCTCCCAAGGGGTCGAGGCGCAAACCCTCGCCAACGTCTATCAGGCGCTGGACGCGGGGCATGAGATCGTGCCGGTTCTGAACAAGATCGACCTGCCGGCTGCCGAGCCCGACCGCGTGCGCGAACAGATCGAGGATGTGATCGGGCTTGACGCCTCGGACGCCGTCCTCATTTCCGCCAAATCCGGGATTGGTATTCCCGATGTGCTGGAGGCCATCGTCACCCGACTGCCGCCGCCCAAGGGCGACCGCAATGCCCCGCTCAAGGCGATGCTGGTCGATAGCTGGTATGACGCCTACCTTGGCGTTGTGGTGATGATCCGCGTCATGGACGGCACCATCCGCAAGGGCGACCGCATCCGCATGATGCAGACCAATGCAGTTTACGGCGTTGACAAACTGGCGGTGCTAAAGCCGCAAATGGTGGATATTGAAGAGTTGGGGCCGGGCGAGATCGGCATCTGGACCGGCTCGATCAAGCAGGTGCGCGATACCCGCGTCGGCGACACCATCACCTCGGAACGCAAGGGTTGCGAGACACCCTTGCCGGGCTTCAAGCCTGCGCAGCCGGTTGTTTTTTGCGGGCTTTTCCCGGTTGACGCCAATGATTTCGAATCCCTGCGCGACGCGATCGAAAAGCTGTCGCTCAACGACGCCAGCTTTTCCACCGAGATGGAAACCTCGGCCGCACTGGGCTTTGGTTTCCGCTGTGGCTTCCTCGGCCTTCTCCATCTTGAGGTGATCCGCGACCGGCTTGAGCGCGAATATGACATTGATCTGATCACCACCGCGCCCTCGGTCGTGTTCAAGCTCTTCATGAAAGACGGCACCGTGCAAGACCTGCACAACCCCGCCGATATGCCCGACCTCACCTATGTCGACCATATCGAAG
>JAGPBG010000348.1 GCA_018063485.1 Cypionkella sp. | reverse complement strand
GGTCATCCGGGCGATATAACCGATGCCGTAAAGTGCTATGGTCATCACCGGCAGGGCGAAGTTCCAGAAGGTGATATGGTCCATCGCAGAGGTGGCGGTGCCCTGAAACAGGGTTTTGTCGCCTATCCAGCCCCAATTGCTGAGCACCGGCGAGAGGCCCATCATGGGCGAGGCCAGCAGGGCGATAAATACCACGCCCGAAACATATTCCGGCGTTGCGGTACTGGCGATGGCAAATGTGGAAAGCACGCGGTCAGTGCGACTGCCTTCGCGCATACCGGCCAATACTCCGATCAGCAGCGATGTGGGGACCATCACGATCATCACCCACATCATCAGATAGGCGGTATAGCCCAACCCGCGGCCGAGGATGTTGAGGACGGGTTCCTTGAACACCGTCGATTTGCCCCAGGTGCCCTGCAACAGGCCGCAATAACGGGGGGCTGCGGCAGGATCATCTGCGGGACCAAAGCAACGCCCGCGCACCGAGCCGTCAGCTTGATCCTTGACCCAGCCCGGCAGCACCCCCAGCCATTGGCCATAGCGCGACAGGATCGGCGTGGAATAGCCGTTGTTGTCGATCCATTTGGCCACATCTGCGTCACTCATGCGGGCCGAGGCCTCGCTTTTGGCCAGTTTCTCAAGATTCGGTGGCAGGTTTGTCAGATAAAACACAATGAATGTCAGAGCCAAAGCGGTCAGGAGCATGACCGCAAGGCGCCGCAAGATGAATTGAAACATGGCTGGTCCCATCGAAACTGATCAGGTGCGGCACGGCCCGGCTATGGGGCGCCATCACATGCGGTCGGGGTCAGAATGGAGCGGGCGCGCAACTTTGCTCGCGCGCCCCAGTATCAATGCGGATGCCGGATCAGGCAGCCTTCCACCACTTGTAGTGGTGATGCTCAAAGGTCGGGTGCATTTCAGCGCCGTGAACCTTGGAATCGTAGTGACGATAAACGTTGCGCCAGTAGGGCTGGATCAAAACGCCCTGCTCTTGCATGATCTCTTCCAGCCGTTTGGTCACCACGCGGCGTGCATCGGCATCGTTGATCGCCAACGCCTTGGCCATGGTGTCGTCGAATTCCTTGTTCGCGAAAGCGGTCTCGTTCCAGGCTTCGCCCGTGCGATAGGCCAGCGACAGAACCTGAACACCAAGCGGGCGCATGTTCCACTCGGTTGCCGAGAACGGGAATTTCGTCCAATCGTTCCAGAAGGTCGACCCCGGAAGGATCGTGCGCTTGATCTTGATGCCTGCGTCGCGGATCTGTGCTGCAACCGCATCACAGGTTCCTGCCTGCCAGGAATCATCGATCGAAATCAGTTCGAACTCGGTATCGGCATGGCCTGCATCGGCGATAGCCTGCTTGGCGGCAGCCGGATCAACCGTCAGCGGCGGCAATTCGGCATATTCCGGGTGAATCGGGCAGACATGGTGGTTTTCGGCCACAATGCCCAGGCTGGAATAGCCAAGTTCAAGAATGACTTTATTGTCGACGGCCAGGCACAACGCTTTGCGCACGGCCAGATCCTTGTAGATGTCCGAAAGCTGATTGAAGCGCACCGCAATCGTGTTCGAGGTGATTGCTTCGGATTTCGTCCAGCCGATGCCATCAAGAACAGCGATGAAGTCGCCCGTGGTCTGATAGGTTGCGTCAATCTCGCCCGAGCCCGCGGCGGCAACAACGGCGGCGGGATCAGTGCCAAGGTCGATATATTCGATGACATCGAGATAGGGACCACCATAGACTTCGGTTCCCCACCAGACGTGATCGGTGTTTTTGGTCAGAACCTGCTTTACGCCGACGTCATTCTGGGTCGGCTTGTAAGGTCCGGTGCCGATCGGGTTCACCGAAGGATCGCCACCATCATAGGATTGATGAACCACGCTGGCCGGGTAATCGGCCATGTTCACGATGATCGAGATATCGGAGGTGGACAGCACCAGTTTTACAGTGTGATCGTCTACAACCGTGATCGCGCCATCGCGTACGGTTTTGGTGTCGGGATTGGCGAGTGACGACATCCGGCCTGCCATCGAGTTGCCTTCGACATTGCCGTCGCACCACCGGGTGATGTTGAAAGCGACATCGGCAGCAGTGAAGGCGTCGCCATTCGACCAGGTTACGCCCTTGCGCACGTTCAGGGTGAATTCGGTTGCGTTGTCATTGGCGGTCCAGCTTTCCAACAACATGCCGCGCAGGCTGCCATCAGCGTTATACTCCACCATATATTCCAGCCAGCCGCGTGCGAAATTGGCGAGTTCCGACCAGTCGAAAGTGCGTGGATCTTTTTGGGCCTTGGTTTCCATGTTGATACGCAGGGTGCCGCCCATGACGGGGGTATCCTGTGCCTGGGCCGGGGCCTCAAGGCCAAGCAGGCCGTAAGCGGCGGAAGCTGTCAGCCCCAAGGCCGTGGTGCGCACCAGAAATTCCCGGCGGCTGAGCTTGCCTGCGCGGACTTCTTCAGCGTGCATCGCGGCGGCAGGATGGGTCTGCGCGACGGTCTCATGAAAGTCTTTCATTGTATTCTCCCTGTCAGGCGACGGTTTTTCATTTTCATGGGCGATGTTGTCTGCGGCCCGGCACAGCGAAACCCTGGCCTAGGCCAGTTGAGACGGATCAATGATGGGCGACAGAATTCCTCACCTGTCTATTCGGCACGTTTTCGCCATCCACGTCAATGTTGGGAATCGGCAAATGATGTTGCTTTTGCGACATGGGTGAAGATGGAAACGCGGTTCGGTGGTGTTTGACTTTCGCCAGTCGTTCGTTTGAACGCTTCGGGAAGTTCCCGTGAAATCAAACTGCTGATCCGTGTCGCTGGGCGAATCGGTATGCAGAAGTATGCTATAGCCCCGTGCGGCGGAAAGCGGAGGGGGATTGACCGGTCTGAAGCTGAAAAGCGCGGGCAAAATAGGCCGGTGAGGTGAAGCCCAGGCTCTGGCCGATGGTGGCAATCTTCATGTCGGTTTCTGATAACAGGCGCCGCGCTTCGAAGATCCTGCGGTCCTGCAACAGGGCAATCGACGAGCGCCCACAGGCTTGCCGGCAACAGCGTGTCAGATGGGTTGAGGTCACCCCCAGAGCCGAGGCCATTTCCCCGACGCCGGCCCCGGTTTTGAAATACCGCTCCATCAGTTTGGTATAGCGCTCAACCAAACGGCGCGCGGCATCTGGGCGCGGGGCCTCAGACGCGGCGCGGATGGTTTGACGTTCCAGCCAAACGCCCAGTAGCCCCAGATAATGCCAAGTTGCGCGGTCATGTGCTGGGGTGTCGCTGTCCATTTCCCGCTGAATCATATCCAGCGTGACATTCAGCTCTTGTTGGACATGAACCTCG
>JAGPBG010000347.1 GCA_018063485.1 Cypionkella sp. | reverse complement strand
TCGGAGAATATCGGCCCCGAGAGAGCGCTTTTCGCCCTTCTGGGGTGGAGGCCGGTTCTCAGCTCCACCCACATAACCCTTGAAAACAAAAAGGAAATCCGCCCAAAGACCGATCAGGAGAACAGTTTCTTAAGGGCAAGTGGCGGATCGATAGGGATTCGAACCCTAGAGACGGTTCCCCGCCTACACACTTTCCAGGCGTGCGCCTTCGACCACTCGGCCACCGATCCGTTGGGCGCTGTTTACAAGGGGATGTGCCTTGGGTGCAAGGGGGATATTGCAAGAAACCTGGCCCGCTTTCGCCTTACAACAGCGATAAATTCACTCTGCGGTTCTGCTTGCCCTTGCTCTCGATCTTGCCGATCTCGACGCGGCCGATTTCGCCGGTGCGAGCCACATGGGTGCCGCCGCAGGGTTGCAAATCAATCTGGTCTGCACCAACACCGATCCGCACCAGCCGCACCCTGCCCTGCCCCATCGGCGGCATCACCGACATGGTTTTCACCAGACCCGGATTGGCCAACACCTCTTCATCGGTGATCCAGCTCTCGCTGATCATCAGATCGCGATCAATCAGAGCGTTCAGTGCGCGGTCTATCGCTGCAATATCACTCGGTGGCTCGGGCATTGCAAAATCCAGACGGCTGCGCTCGGCTCCGATCTGCCCACCGGTGACCGGCAACGGGATGACCACGGAAAGAAGATGCAGCGCCGTATGCATCCGCATCAAGCGATAGCGGCGGGACCAATCCAAAACCTGCGTCACTTCGGTGCCGATCTTTGGCAAAGCTGTGGCCTCGGCAGGCACCAAGGCGACAAGCCCGCCTTCAACCTTGAGCGCGGTGGCAACAGCCATCCGGTTGCCCGCCCATTCCAGATGCCCACTGTCGCCGGGCTGACCGCCGCCTGTGGGGTAAAACACGCTGACGTCCAGCACGATACCGCCTTCGGGCGTGTGGCCGATCACAATCGCCTTGGCCTCTTGCAAATAAGCATCGGCGCGAAACAGCAATTCAGTCATTTGCTTTGGCATCCTTTACCACTGTGGTAACTCGCCGCGCCCGATTGGCTGGAGCAGTGCGCTTGCTTGTCACCTCAGCGCCGGCAAGTGCAGGCAAGCGGCCCAGCACCTCGCCCAAAGCATCGACATTGCGCAGGCTGATCTCGGTTTGCGCAAACGGAATCTCGATCCCTTCGACAGCAAAGCGCTCAACAATCTGATGGTTGATCTCGGTACGTACCGCCAATTGAAAATTCACATCGCGCAAGATCACCCGGATCTCGAAATTCATCGAATCTGCGCCAAAGCCCTGAAAGGCAATCGTTGGTGGCGGATTCAGCACGGCCAGGGGCTGCGCCTCGGCGATGTCGCGCAGGATCGCCTCTACCTTGCGGCTGTCCGAGCCATAAGCCACCCCTACCGGCACCGTCAGGCGGCCCGAAAGGTTGAACCGGGTGAAGTTCGTCACCCGACCCGAAATCAGATCGGAATTCGGCACGATCACATCCGAGCGATCAAAGGTCTGGATCCGGGTCGAACGCACCGAGATCGCCTTGACCGTGCCCTGCACGCCCCCCACCTCGATCCAATCACCCTCGGTCACCGGACGCTCGATCAACAGAATAATGCCCGAGACGAAATTCGACACCACGGCTTGCAAACCAAAACCGATACCAACCGAAAGCGCACCTGCGACGATGGCAAGGCCCGAAAGATCAATCCCGGCGGAATTGATCGCTACCAATGCCGCCAGAAAAATCCCGATATACCCCACGCCAGACACGATGGCGTTTTGCCCGCCCTGATCCATTTCGGTGCGCGGCAGGATAGACGAGCGCAAAGCCCCCTGAAACGCCCGTGTCAGGAAATATCCGATCGCAAAGATCGCCGCAAAATAGAGAAAGGCCGTGGGCGAAATCCGCGTATCACCCAGTTGGACCCCCTCGCGGAACCTTTGCCACAACTCGGTCAGATCTGCGGTGCGCGCGCGCCAGATCAGCGCAAAGGCCGGCAATGACGCCAGCGTCAAAATAAAGCCCACCAGCACCGGCACCAACGCCGCTTCGGCCTCTTCCTCGGGGCGCTTGATCGCCATGGCATAAAGGCTGACCGCCAATTGCTGCATGATCGACAACAAGGCCACCAGCGCCAGTGAAAGAATGGCCGGGAACAGCATTGCATTGGCCGCCGACACATAGCCCACCGCACCCAGAATCGGCCCGGTCACACCCAAAGCAAACGCCGCCTTGGACAAAATCATCACCATCCGTGTGCCGTAGCTGACCGGCTCGTCGGTCTTGGTTTCATTGCGGACATGGCACTGCATCAACTGCGCCATCCGCACCAAAACCACTCCCATCAGCACCAGAATTGGAAAACTCAACACCGACACGGCCGATTCAGGGGCGGCCATCTGGTTCATCATCGTGCGGCGCAACGCCTCGATCCCCAACAGGAACCCGCTGGCCGCAGCCAGAAACCGCCCCTCGGCCCGTCGCTCGGCCGACAGGTTCAGCGGCGAAAACGCCCGCTCGCCCACGGGAAAGCTGCGCCCGCCCAGCCAGATCGCCGCAAAAAAGGTAAAGCCGATCCCAGGCAGCGCCGCCACCACCACCGACCCCACCACGCCCAGCAACTCGGTGCGTTCCAGCGCGGTGGTCAGCAACATCACGCCCAGAAACGGCACCAGAATCTGCCCCAGCGAGGCCAGAAACGCCCAAAGCCTGCGGCCTTGCACGGTCGCGCGGTTCTGCACCCGATAGGTAATCCGATCAATCCAGCGACGCCCGCGCCACAGCACGGCGATCGCCAGCACCAGCAACACCAGAACCATCGGCAGCGTATCGACAAAGCGCTCGCGCACGATGGGCCGCGCCACCCGCCGGGCAGTTTCGGTATACAGCGCCACCGCAGTATCCGACAGCGCCCGCGCCGCCGAGGGCCAGTTTGCCGGATTTATCGGCATCGGCCACAGTTGCAGCAGTTGGTCGGCCTGCCGATCACGCATCACCCGGTCGATCTCGCGGATCAGCCCATCGGCGCGTTGATAGGCCTCTTCGGCAGCAATGCCGGGCGCTTGCAAGCGAACCAGTTGATCATTCAATTCCGACCGACGTCTGGCAATCTCATCGGCCTCGATCTGGCCTTCGGCAGGAACCGGCCCCAAGGCAGCAATCTGCGTGCGCAGCGTAACAATCCGCGCCGAATTGGCACTTTGCGCGCCCAACAGGGCCGAGCGCCAATCGACCAACTGGCTGCGCAACAGCTCCATCGCCACCGAAGTGGTCGCCGCATCCTCGATGGCGGTTTCGGCCCGGCTGCCCATCGCCTCCCAGGCGGTATAATCC
>JAGPBG010000346.1 GCA_018063485.1 Cypionkella sp. | reverse complement strand
CGGCAATTTCCAACACTCTGTCGGCGGGCGATACGGTTCTGGCCGCACGCTTTGGCATGTTCAGCCAGCGCTGGATCGACATGTGCCAGCGTCACGGGCTGAAGGTGCAGATCATTGAAACCCCGTGGGGCCAGGGCGCGCCTCTGGCCGCGATTGAAGCGGCGCTGAAGGCCGATACCAAGGGCGAGATCAAGGCGGTTCTTGCCACGCATAATGAGACTGCGACCGGCGTGCGTTCGGACATCGGCGGCATTCGGGCGGCGATGGATGCGGCAAAACATGATGCGCTGCTGATGGTGGATGGAGTGTCCTCCATCGGCTCGATGCCGTTCGAGATGGGTGCCTGGGGCGTTGATCTGGCGGTTGCCGGCAGCCAAAAGGGCTTCATGCTGCCGGTTGGTCTGTGCATCGTGGGCGTCAGCCCCAAGGCTTTGGCCGCGATGGACACCGCCACCCTGCCCCGCACTTTCTTTGATTTCCGTGACATGCTGAAATCCTATGCGGCGGGCGGCTATCCCTATACTCCGGCGGTTGGTTTGATTGCAGGTCTGGCCCATTCGATTGAGCTTTTGGAAGATGAGGGAATGGAGATTGTCTACGCCCGCCATCACCGCCTTGCCGAAGGCGTGCGCCGCGCGATTGCGGCTTGGGGGATGAAGCCCTGCGCGGTTTCGCCCGAGTTGTATTCGGAAACCGTCACGGCGGTGGTTGTGCCGGAGGGGTGCAACGGCACCGATCTGGTGAAGGTCGCGGCGGAGAAATATCACATGGCCTTTGGCGTCGGTCTTGGTGAAGTGGCGGGCAAGGTGTTCCGCATCGGGCATCTGGGGATGCTGACCGATGCGATGATGCTATCGGGTCTGGCGGTGGCTGAGATGTGCATGGCCGATCTGGACTGGCCGGTAAAGCTGGGCTCGGGCGTGGCCGCAGCGCAAGAGTATTATCGCAAGACCGCAGCCTGAAGCTGCGGGCGGGGGCTGACTGCCCCCGCACCCCCGTGGATATTTGACGACAGATGAAAGACAGGGGCGAGGAATGTATATCCCGACGTTTGACGATGTGATCGCGGCGCATGAGCGGATCAAACCCTATATTCACCGCACTCCGGTGCTGACCTCCAGCTATTTGAACGCCTTGACCGGGGCGGAATTGTTCTTCAAATGCGAGAACTTCCAGAAGGCTGGCGCGTTCAAGGTGCGCGGGGCTTCCAATGCGGTGTTTGGTCTGCATGAGGACCAACTGGCCAAGGGCGTTGCGACCCATTCCAGCGGCAACCACGCGCTGAGCCTGTCTTATGCGGCGGGACGTCGGGGGATTCCCTGCTCGGTGGTGATGCCACGCACTGCACCGCAGGCCAAGAAAGATGCCGTTCGCGGCTATGGCGGGCGAATCGTGGAATGTGAGCCCTCGACCAGCAGCCGGGAGGCGGTGTTTGCGCAAGTACAGGCGGAAACCGGTGCGGATTTCGTGCATCCCTATAACGATCCGCGGGTGATTGCGGGCCAAGCGACCTGTTCGCGTGAGTTGTTGGAGCAGGTGCCGGGGCTGGATGCGATGGTAGCACCGATTGGTGGTGGCGGGATGATCTCGGGCACCTGTCTGACGCTTTCGACCCTGGTGCCGGGGATGGACATTTATGCCGCCGAGCCCAAGAATGCCGATGATGCCTGTCGCAGCTTCAAGGCGGGTGAGATCATCGCCGATGACGCACCCGAGACTGTGGCCGACGGGTTGAAAGTGCCGCTGAAGGATCTGACCTGGCATTTCGTCAAGACCCATGTGTCAGACGTGTTTACCGCAACCGAAGATGAAATCATCGAGGCGATGAAGCTGATCTGGAAGCGGATGAAGATCGTGATAGAACCGAGCAGCGCTGTGCCTTTGGCGACGATTCTGGCCAACCCTGCGGTGTTCAAGGGGCGGCGTGTGGGTGTTATCATTACTGGCGGCAACGTCGATCTGGATAAATTGCCGTGGATGCAGGGTTAGGAGAGTATCATGAATAAAGCTGTGAATTTCGAGGGCTATGAGGTTGGCTATGATATTCCCGCCGTTCCGGGAATGGACGAGGCCGATATCCAGACACCGTGTCTGGTGCTGGACCTTGATGCGCTGGAGCGCAATATCGTCAAGATGGGCGATTTTGCCAAGGCGGCGGGTGTGCGCCACCGGGTCCATGGAAAGATGCACAAATCGGTGGATGTGGCGCTGTTGCAAGAGCGTCTTGGCGGGTCTTGTGGTGTGTGCTGCCAGAAGGTTTCCGAGGCTGAAGTGTTCGCGCGCGGCGGGATCAAGGATGTGCTGGTTTCAAACCAGGTGCGCGATTTGGTCAAGATCGACCGTCTGGCGCGGCTGCCAAAGCTGGGCGCGCGGACAATTGTGTGCGTTGATGATGCAGACAACGTGGCCGATCTGTCGGCGGCGGCGGTCAGGCATGGCACCGAGATTGAGTGCCTGGTAGAGATCGATTGCGGCGCAGGTCGCTGTGGCGTGACCACGACCCAAGATGTGGTGGCAATTGCGCGCAAGATCGAGGCTGCGCCGGGGTTGAAATTTGCCGGCATCCAGGCCTATCAGGGCGCGATGCAGCACCTGGATCTGTTTGCTGATCGCAAGGCCAAGATTGAGCTGGCGGTTGCGCAGGTGGCCGATGCGGTACGGGGGCTGGAAGCCTCGGGGATTGAGTGCGATATCGTCGGCGGCGGCGGCACCGGTTCCTATATGTTCGAGGCCGGATCTGGCGTTTACAACGAGTTGCAGTGTGGCTCTTACGCGTTCATGGATGCCGATTATGGCCGGATTCTGGATCAGGACGGCAAGCGGATTGACCAGGGCGAATGGGAGAACGCGCTGTTCATCCTGACCTCGGTGATGAGCCATGCCAAAGCCGACAAGGCGATTGTCGATGCCGGATTGAAGGCGCAATCGGTGGATTCTGGCCTGCCGGTGATCTACGGCCGCACGGATGTCAAATACCTCAAATGCTCGGATGAACATGGGGTGGTTGAGGATAAGGGCGGCGTGTTGAAGGTGAACGACAAGTTGCGTCTGGTGCCAGGCCATTGCGATCCGACCTGCAACGTGCATGATTGGTATGTCGGTGTTCGCAATGGCAAGGTGGAAAGCGTCTGGCCGGTTTCGGCACGTGGCAAGGCCTACTAACCAGTGCGCGGCGCGTTCAATCAGAACATCTATTCACCTCGTATCCCGAGGCAGCGATTGCCTTTGCAAACGCGTTCGGGATGCGCGGCGAATTCAATTAAGCGCAACGCGCTCTGACACAGCTATCCAGCCTGCCGGTGACCTTCGGCGGCTTCACTTATTCCGAGATGAAAGACCAAGCCCATGT
>JAGPBG010000345.1 GCA_018063485.1 Cypionkella sp. | reverse complement strand
AGCATGGCCCAGATGGGTCTATGATAAATTCAAGGTCACTTACTTTTTTCACAATTCTAAATCTGATGTTGATGTTTCCAAAATGGCCTACGTGTCACATAAGCTCTTTGCCGAGCGCCCTAAGGTGTTGTCATTACAGCCTTCAGATAAACGTTCGGCGTTAGTCATTTCGAACGGGCAAAAGACAATTGGTGAAGCTTGGCTTCGATTAGCTTCAAGTAGCCCACTCAAGCCACCTTTTTTTCACCGGAGTTGCGAAATGTACTCTTATAATAGGGGATTTAGAGACGAACTAACCGCACAGATGGACGATGCCGCGCCCGGTGAGTTCATCGTGCCTCGGCGTGAAGCAGATCTG
Organism: Cypionkella sp.; assembly: GCA_018063485.1. GTDB lineage: Bacteria > Pseudomonadota > Alphaproteobacteria > Rhodobacterales > Rhodobacteraceae > CBDUEF01. The sequence continues at coordinate 2,992 of JAGPBG010000345.1, read as the reverse complement.
ATTTGCACAATTGATCGCCGTAAGAAAACCATTCTCTGGGTACGGGGTACATTTGCAGTAACACTCTCAAAGTGCTAGCCGACATTCCCCAAGTAGCGTGCCACTATCGTCTATTTACGATCTCCCAAAAACCACCGTTTTTGGAACACCCCGAATCCTTCCCCCCTCACCCCCGCAAATACCGCACCAGACTTTGCGTTGATCCATCCTTGCCCGCCATATCCTCGCGCCCTTCAAGGATCGGTTGCAGCGCCAGTGCCAGTTCCTTGCCCAGTTCAACCCCCCATTGATCAAAGGAATTGATCCCCAAGACCACGCCTTCGACAAACACCCGATGCTCATACAGCGCGATGATCTGCCCCAAAACATGCGGCGTCAGTTTGGGGTAAACCAGCGTCGTCGAGGGGCGGTTGCCCGCGAAGACCCGGTGCCGGGCCTGGCGGTCCAGCTCCGCCCCGGTCAGACCTTTTTTCGCCATGATCGCTGTCGCCTCGGCCAAGGACCGGCCCCGCATCAAGGCTTCCGATTGTGCCAGACAGTTGGAAACCAACAGCAAATGCTGATGTGCCAGCGCAGGCTCATGCCCCTCGCGCGCCACCATGAATTCACACGGCACCACCCGCGTGCCCTGATGGATCAGTTGATAAAACGCGTGCTGGCCATTGGTGCCGGGTTCCCCCCAGACCACCGGGCCCGATTGCACCGTCAGCGCCGATCCATCCATCGCCACCGATTTGCCGTTCGATTCCATCTCAAGCTGCTGCAAATAGGCCGGCAACCGACCAAGCCGCTGATCATAGGGCAACACCGCGCGGGTGGCATAATCACAAATCTGGTTGTGCCATATCCCCACTGCCGCCAGCAGGACCGGCAGGTTATCGGCCAGCGGCGCCTCGATAAAATGCCGGTCCATCTCGCGCGCGCCGGCCAGGAACGCCTCAAAAATACCCGGCCCGATTGCCAGCATCAGCCCCATGCCGATCGGTCCCCAGAGCGAATAGCGCCCCCCGACCCAATCTTCAAAGCCAAACACCCGCTCGGGTGCAATCCCGAAAGCCGCCGTCTTTTCCGCCGCCGTTGACAGCGCCACAAATTGCGCCGCAGGATCGGCCACGCTTTGCGCCATCCAATCGCGTGCGGTTTGCGCGTTGGTCATCGTCTCGATGGTGGTAAAGGTTTTCGAGGCAACGATCACCAGCGTCGTCGCCGGGTCAAGCCCGCGCAGCGTGTCATGAATATGCGCGCCGTCAACATTGGAAACATAATGCAGCCTTGGACCGTCGTGATAAGGCGCAAGCGCCAGCGTCGCCATCGCCGGGCCAAGATCAGAACCACCGATACCGATATTGATCACATCGGTGATCACCCCGCCCTGCCCCTTGAAACGCCCGAGCCGCAGGTCATTGGCAAAGGCCGCCATTCGGCCCAGCGTTTCTTGCACCAGTGGCACCACATTCACGCCGTCCACCTTGATCACAGCATCCCTGCCCGCCCGCAATGCGGTATGCAGCACGGCGCGGCCTTCGGTTTCATTGATCTTGTCGCCGCGAAACATCGCCGCGCGCTTGTCGGCCAGCCCCGAATTTTCAACCAGTTCAAGCAGCAAGCGCTTGGCAATCGCATCAATGCTGGTCTTGGAATAATCGAGCCGCATATCCCTCAGCACGGCGGTAAATTCCTCCGCCCGCGCAACATCGTCAAACAGCCCAAGGATAAGGCGCCCCGCCACCTTGGCGTGATGGTCGCGCAGCGCCTGCCATTTATCGCCCATCATTCATTCCGCCCAATGCACGGTTGCTTCACCAAGAATGGCCTTCACCGGAGCCTCAAGGACATCAAGCCCCATCGCGCGCTCAAGCGCCGCCCGTTTGGCGGCCCCCGTGATCAACAGATGAATATGGGTGGCCCCCGCCAAAACCTGCGCCGTCAGGGTCATGCGCGGCTCACCCGCAGCTTCGGCCCGCATCGGCATCAGGATCGGCGCATCGGGCGCAAGCGCTGCCGCAAGCCGGTCACCGCCCGCAAACAGGCTGGCGGTGTGCATATCCTCGCCCATCCCCAGCAGCAGAACCGAAATCGGCAGATGCGGCGCAATTTGTGCAGACAATTGCTCGACGGCCTCTTCCGGCACGTCGGTCGGCGCATAAAGCGGCAACAGAGTGGCCGCCGCCGCCTTGTCTCGCAGCAGCCGCGCCCGCAGCACGCGGGTGTTGGACCGATCCGACTCTTCGGGCACCCAGCGCTCATCGTTCAACACAATTGCAACCTTGGACCAATCCAGAGAGATCCCGCTCAGCAAATCAAACACCGGCCCCGGAGTGCTTCCGCCCGGAACCGACAGAAGTGCGCGGCCGTTCCGGTTCAAGGTCTCTTGCAACTGGCTGGTGATCGACCCCACCAGCCCCAACACCAAGGCTTCCCGGTCGGGGTATTCGTTGAAGATCATTCCTTTATCTCCCGCCAGCGGCGCCCGTCGCGGTGCATCAGTCGCAAGGCATCCTCTGGCCCCGATGATCCCGCATCATACCCTTGCGGCGCCTCGCCCCGCTCTTCCCAACCCTTGATAATCGGGTCGGTCCAGGCCCAGGCCGCCTCTACCTCGTCACCGCGCATGAACAGGGTTTGGTTGCCCCGGATTACATCCATGATCAGCCGCTCATAAGCATCTGGAATATCTTCGGCCGCTTCACCCAAGGCTTCGGCAAAAGACATATCCAGCGGCACCTGGATCAAACGCATCCCGCCCGGCCCCGGTTCCTTGATCATCACCTTCAGGTTCATCCCCTCATTCGGTTGCAACCTGATCACCAGAACATTTTCACGCCAGCCCTTGGCATCATCGAAAATCGAATGCGGCGGCTCTTTGAACGTGATGGCAATCTCACTGGCGCGCGCGCGCAATCTTTTGCCCGTGCGCAGATAGAACGGCGTTCCCTGCCAGCGCCAATTGGAAAATTTCACCTTGAGCGCGATATAGCTTTCGGTGCTGCTT
>JAGPBG010000344.1 GCA_018063485.1 Cypionkella sp. | reverse complement strand
GGCACGATCAAACTCGCCCATTCCGGCAGCCACGCCAAGGCGCTGATCACGCTGCAAGACGCCAAGATCACCACCCCCGACGGGCGCTTGCTGTTCACCACCGGCCAGAAATGGATCGAACCGGGCGACCGTGTGGTTCTGCTCGGCGCCAATGGCACCGGTAAATCGCGGCTGGTGGCGGCAGTGCTGGCCGCCGTGCAAACCCAATCCGAAGGTATCCGCGCCGCGCCGTCGATCAGCGTCGGCTATTCCGATCAGATGCTGGCGCAATTGCCGGACAAGTCCACCCCCTTTGCGCTGGTGCAGGCGGTCAGCCAATCTGATCAGGCGGTGAAATCCAACCTCGCCGGGGCGGGCATCAAGGTCGATTGGCAGGACAAACCCATCGCCACCCTGTCGGGTGGCCAAAAGGCGCGACTGGCAATGCTGCTGCTGCGCCTTGCCCATCCCAGCTTCCATTTGCTCGATGAACCGACCAACCACCTTGATATCGAGGGCCAGGAGGCGCTTGAATCCGAACTGACGACTGAGTCCGCCACCTGCCTGCTGGTCAGCCACGACCGCAGCTTTGTGCGCAACACCGCCAACCGCTTCTGGCGCATCATCGGCAAGAAACTGGTCGAAGAGGACAGCCCCGAAGCCTTTTTTGCCAGCGAACTGGCGCGGTGAATCTCTGATACCCCCAATGCCCTTGGGGGCCTTCCCTTATCGGCCCTGCAAGTGTATGCCCCCAATCTTGAACCGGACCGGAGAATTCCCATGCAGGGCAGCGCAAATCTCAACCTGATGATCAAGGCCGCGCGGCGCGCTGGCAAAAGTCTGGTCAAGGACTTCCGCGAGGTGGAAAACCTGCAAGTTTCCACCAAAGGCCCCGGTGATTTCGTCACCAAGGCCGACCGCGAAGCCGAGCGGATGATCAAAGAGGATCTGCTGGGCGGTCGCCCCACCTATGGCTGGCTGGGCGAGGAAACCGGCGAAACCGAAGGGGCTGATCCAACCCGGCGCTGGATTGTCGATCCCTTGGACGGCACCACCAATTTCCTGCACGGCATGCCGCATTGGGCGATTTCCATCGCGCTGGAACACAAGGGCGAGATCGTGTCCGCCGTGGTCTATGATGCCGCCAAGGACGAGATGTTCTTTGCCGAAAAGGGTGCGGGCGCGTGGATGAATGACCGTCGCCTGCGGGTGTCTGGCCGTCGCAACATGCACGAAGCGGTGTTTGCCACCGGCGTGCCCTTTGGGTCCAAGAAAACCCTGCCCGCGATGCTGGCCGATCTGGCCCGGCTGATGCCCGCCTGCGCCGGGATGCGTCGCTGGGGTGCCGCCTCGCTCGATCTGGCCTATGTCGCCGCAGGCCGCTTTGACGGCTTTTGGGAGCGCGAGTTGCAGCCTTGGGACATCGCTGCCGGGATCTTGCTGGTGAAAGAAGCGGGCGGCATGGTTGCGCCGATCCGTGAGGGTTACGATATCCTGGAAAAAGGCGCGGTCATCTGCTCGAACGATCCGCTGTTTCAACCCTTCTGCAAGGTTATCCGCAACGAGTGAACCGCAATCTGCGGCATCTTCGCTTGCTTGTGGCGCGGAAATCGGCTGCGTGATGATCGGGACGCAAAATCCCAAAAACCCGCCTTGGCTGGCTTTGACAAGTGGCCGATATCATCACGCCTACGCCTATGGCTAAGCTACGCCACATCTAACGCCAGCCGGAGGCTCACCCTTTCGCGCCCCGCCCGCACCGATTGGTCTGCACGCGATTTGCGAACCTGTGTCCAACTGCGGGTATTTGTCCGGTTTGATCATGCCATCCCCGCATCTTGCCGAAAAAACCCACCTTTCCCAAGAGTTTATATACGCAAAACCTGTCTGATGCGGCCAATATTGAGCGTCGTCATTTCCTCCCGGAGTTCTCGAGTTTACGGTCAGCGGGCATTTACCGCAGGTCAGCTTTGGGTCGCCATCGGATTTTTCCGTCGCGCGCGCGCATCCAGTGGCACCGCTCAAACGAGGACAGTTGATGACAGACCTTCCGCAAGGCAAACAGCGCTTCGGCAATATCGCGCTCATTTTGCTGAACAAGAAATACTGGGCATTTCACTTCGCGGCCGTCATTCTGATCTGCCTTGGCGGATTGGTTTACATGGGCCGCGCCACCTATGACAGCGCCCCGCCGCTTGCCGATTTCATTGCCGAAGACGGCACAACCGTGATCACACGCGATCAGATTCTGGCAGGACAGGAAGTTTTTCAACTGCGCGGATTGATGAGCTATGGCTCATTCTGGGGCGATGGGGCAGAGCGCGGGCCGGATTTCACCGCTGATGCCTTGCATTATACCTATACCGGCATGGTGGCGCATTATGAAGCTGCCGCAGGCGCCTCTGCGGATCAAATGCAGCATGACGCAGCCGTCGCCCGCACAAGGCGCGAGCTTCACACCAACACATGGAACGAGGCTGCTGGCACGGTGACCCTGACCGAAGGCCAGATCGCCGGCTTCGAGACCGTGGCGACGCATTTCAACCGGATGTTTACCGATCCCAGCTATAAAGACCTGTTCCAGACCGGATATCTGACCGATGCGACGCAGATCCGCAATCTGTCGGCATATTTCTTCTGGGGCGGCTGGGTCGCTGCGGCAAATCGTCCGGGCGAGACCTATAGCTACACCCACAACTGGCCCTTTGACCCCGCGGTGGGCAATGCGCCGACCCCGGCAGTTTACTTCTGGAGCATCCTGTCCATTCTGGCGCTGTTTGTGGGCATCGGTCTGGTTCTCTATGTCTATGGTCAGATGAAGACCATGCAATATGACCCCTTTACCGGCAGCCAGGACCGCTCGTTAACCACCTATGATCTTGAAAACGGCTATGTCCGCAAAACCCAGCGCGCAACCTACAAGTTCTTTGCGCTGGCCATTCTGGCCTTTGGCCTTCAGGTGCTGGTCGGCATCCTGGCGGCAACCGATTTTGTACGCCCTGGCGGGATGTTTCTGGGCAATATAATCCCCTTCACCGTGCTGCGCAGCTATCACACCCTGTTGCAGATCTATTGGTTCTTCATGTGCTGGGTTGGCTACACCATCTTTTTTCTGCCGCGTCTGGCACCGGTCCTGCGCGGCCAGAGGTTTCTGATCGAGGTGCTGTTTGCCTGCTGCTTTGTCGTAGGGGCGGGATCAGTTATCGGCATCTATGCTGGCCAGACCGGCATGCTGACAGGAAAGACCGCCTATTGGTTCGGCAGCCAGGGCTGGGAATTCATGGAAATGGGGCGCTTTTTCCAGATCCTGCTGCTGGCCGCCTTTTCGCTATGGATCTTGATCATCTATCGCGGCATCAAACCCTGGCTCA
>JAGPBG010000343.1 GCA_018063485.1 Cypionkella sp. | reverse complement strand
GCGCCACGGCATCGAGGGTGAATTTCACCCGGCGGATAACGGAGGAAGGGCTGGCGATCTGGCGGCGCAGATCGGAAATGGCGATGCCGATGGTCTTTTCGCCGAAATCAAGACCGGCAATCGCGCGGTTGGGTGGCAGGCTGGCCGCGAAGAGGGAAATGTCGTCAAAGATCATGGTGCGATGCTGAGCCCGGCGGCCTCGATCTGGGCAAGTGCTGCATCTTGTCCGGCAAAGGCCTTGCGGGCAGCGGTGAGGGCTGCGCTGGCGCGCTCTTTGTCGTCCAGAACCCCAAGTGAGGTGATCAGCTTGACCCAATCTTCTACCGGGCCGCTATCGCTCAACAGGCGGGATTCAAGCTGATCCACCATGCCCTTGATCATCTCTTGCCGCTCTGCGTCGCTCATCTCGCCCGCAGCCTGCATGTCGGCAGCGGTTGGCCCTTTGGCGTCGGGCAAGCTATATTTGACCCCGGCGCGATCTGCGACATCTTGCAACCCGGCGCGGATGGGCGCGATCCATGGTGCGTCCTGCGGGCCTTCGGCCAGCAGCGGTTGCCAAAGGGCAAAAGTGCGGTCGGGGCGACCCACTTGGGCAAACATCAGGCCCGAGTAATAGCGTGCGATCCCATTGCGCGGGTCTTTCATCAGTGCCGCAGTCAATTGCGCTTCGGCCTCGGGCGAGACATAGCCCCCGGCGGCAGCAATCAGATGCTGGGCAAGTTCGGCGTGCTCGTCGGCAGTGGCCGCTGCACCCTTGAGGTCGATCAGATGCGCCAGCGCTTTGCTTGCGGCGGAATAATTGCCCAGGGACGCCTCGTTGCGCACCAGCAGGGCAAGGCCTTGCTGGTCATCTGGGTGCGCAATCATGGCTGCGCGCAATTTGGCAATCAGATCCAGATAGGCGGGATCTGGTAAGGTTGCGGGCGCTGTTGGCGGTGCCGAGCTTTCGGCTTTGGCCTGGCTGGGGCGGTCGCGATAGGTGGCATCGGCCATGGCCAGACGCTCTGCGAGCGGCAGATCGGGGTGGTCGGGCGCGCCCAGACGGGCATAGAGCCAGATCGCTCCCGACAGCAGGACCAGAACGCAGACAGCGGCAAGGCGGGGGAATTTGCCGGCTTTGGTCGCGGTCTGAGCGGCCTTGCGGTCAGCATCCAGCAGGCGGCGTGACACCTCAAGCCGCAGGCGCTCGGCTTCGGCGGCGGGCAGGGTGCCGCGGGCAAGGTCGCGCTCGATCTCGGCAAGCTGGTCACGGTAAACCCGCAGATCAGCGGCTTCGGCGGAAGGTTCGGGCACATGACGCAGCGATTGCATAAACAGCGCGGCCAAGGCCAGAACCATCCCGACTGCCGCAATCCAAAAATACCAGAATTCCATCTTGCGCCTTTCCGTATGGCGCTGATGTAGCGATTTAGCGCTCCATTCAAAAGAGGCGAAAGGCGTATCGCGCGCTTTTGTCCATGCCTGCGACAGATCTGTCGTAATTTTCCCGATTGTGCCGCTGGGGTAGCTTGTATCCAGCGCGAAATAGCGCATTAACGCAAGATATTCGCAGCCTGTGGAGTCTCCCCATGAAACGCTATTCCGCCTTTGCCATCGCCAAGCAGGCCCTCGGCTATCATATGGGGTGGGAGCGGGCCTGGCGCGCGCCGGAACCGCAAAAACACTACGATGTGATCATCGTGGGCGCGGGCGGGCATGGCCTGGCGACCGCCTATTATCTGGGCAAGAATCACGGCATCAAGAATATCGCGATCATCGAAAAGGGCTGGCTGGGGGGCGGCAATACCGGGCGCAACACCACCATTATCCGCTCGAACTATCTGCAAGATCCTTCGGCGGCGATCTATGAAAAGGCGCGCTCTTTGTATGAGACGCTGAGTCAGGATCTGAACTATAACATCATGTTCTCGCCGCGCGGGCTGTTGATGCTGGCGCAGACCCATCACGAAATTCGCGGCTATCAGCGCACGGCGCATGCGAATGCCTTGCAGGGGGTCACCACCGAATACATCACGCCCGCGCGCGTGAAAGAGCTGGTGCCGATCATCAACATCGACGGGCCGCGCTATCCGATTCTGGGGGCGCTGTATCAGGCGCGCGGCGGCACAGCGCGCCATGATGCGGTGGCTTGGGGCTATGCGCGGGCCTGTTCGGATATGGGGATGGATATCATCCAGCAATGCGAAGTCAAAGGCGTTACATCCGAGGGCGGCGTGGTCAAGGGTGTGGAAACCACCAAGGGCTTTATCGGCTGCACCAAGTTGGGTGTCGTGGTGGCCGGCCATTCCGGGCAGCTTGCCGAAATGGCCGGCTTCCGGTTGCCGATCGAGGCCGTGGCCTTGCAGGCGCTGGTATCGGAACCGATCAAGCCCTGCATGGATGTGGTGGTGATGGCCAACACGGTACACGGCTATATGTCGCAATCGGACAAGGGCGAGATGGTGATCGGCGGCGGCACCGATGGGTTCAACAACTACACCCAGCGCGGATCGTTCCACCATATCGAGGAGACGCTGCGGGCTCTGGTTGAAACTTTCCCGATGATCTCACGGCTGAAGATGCTGCGCCAATGGGGCGGGATTGTGGATATGACCGGCGACCGTTCGCCCATCATCTCGAAAACGCCTTTGGGCAATTGTTTCATGAACTGCGGCTGGGGAACTGGCGGCTTCAAGGCGATCCCCGGTTCAGGCTGGGCGATGGCCGAGTTGATGGCCAAGGGCGCGCCGGGGCCATTGGCCGAGGCGTTCGACATGTGGCGGTTCAAGGAGGGGCGGTTCATTGATGAATCGGTGGCCGCCGGGGTGGCACATTGATGCGCTTTCCTTTTGGCACAAACACTCTGGGGTTCAACATGAATGAGGCCGCAAAATGCTAATCCTTGAATGTCCCTATTGCGGCATCAAAGCCGAGGAAACCGAACTTTCGCCCGGCTATGAGGCGCATCTGAAGCGCTTTGGTCCCGGCTCCTCGGATGAGGAATTCGAGGACTATATGTTCGCGCGCAAAAACCCCAAGGGGGTGCATTTCGAGCGGTGGCGCCACTCCTACGGTTGCGGCAAGTGGTTTTTGGCGGCGCGCGATACCGCCACGCTGGAGGTGTTTGGCACCTATCCGGCGCAATCCGCCGCCCCACCTGCCGAGTTGCAGGCAGTGATCAAAGCGAAACGTCCGGACTGGAAGGGTTACAAATGAGCACGCGTCTTTCCCGTGGGGGCCGTTTGATTGACCGATCAACGGCGGTGGAGTTCAGCTTCAACGGCAAGCGGATGAAGGGGTTTGCGGGCGACACGCTGGCCTCGGGCCTTCTGGCCAATGACCAGATGCTGGTGGGCCGCTCGTTCAAATATCACCG